>JAYUNL010000018.1:0-39014 GCA_043761745.1 Rhodocyclaceae bacterium | reverse complement strand
GCGCCGTAATCGTCGACTTGTCACATACAATTAGGTTCTTCATCCACGGCTCCTTAAAGTCCATGGGCTAACATCATATCTAATTTATTGAACGCAATGTCGTATAACACGCTCTTTGTAGGGTGGGCAGCGCCGCTGCCCACGCCGCCTCGGTATCGCGAAACGCGTGGGCAGCAAAGCTGCCCCCCCTACTCAGTAGGCGCCGCTGCGCAGGAGCGCGGCGGTTTTACCCAGCGCGGCAAGGGTGCGATTGATAACGCCAATGGCGTTGTCCCCGCTGGTCGCTTCGACGACCAGACGAGCGCTGGCGCACAAACGCAGTGCGCTGATGGGTGAACCCTGACGATGGCCGCAAGCGACCGGCTGGCCGAACTGGCAGCGCAATTCGCTGGCGCCCTCCGTGTGAAACTGGGCATGAAACTGGGCATGAAACAGCGCGTGATAAAGGCGACTGGTTTCATCCACGCTGAGCGCACCACCGCCACGAGTCTCCGGGTGATGCGGCACGAATGAAAAAATAGTTTGTATGGCGTCCCAAGCGCCCGCCACGGCCAAGGCGGCGCGATCAAGCGGCGCGACGGGCAATACTTCAAACAACGCATCACCGGCCAGACGCTCGCCCACAGCCGCGGCGAAGCACGTCAGGAACGCGGTGGCTTGCGCTTCCGGCACGGCGCGAAATTCGCGCAGCTCGTGCAAGGCGGCTTCCCAGCGCAGCAAGAGGCCGAAGTTGACGTTGTCATCAACACTCACTCTCCAAGCAACCGGACTATCGACGCACTGCGTTGATCCGCGCAAGCCTGCGGGCAGCAGCAAGGCGCCGGAGAACGCCGGTCCGGTGACAAACTTCGAGCCGGTCAGAGCGACCATGCAGCCCAGATCAAGATAGGCGCGCAGCGTGGCCGGCGCAAGACGAAACTGACAGGCGTCTATAAGGACGTCGAGGCTGTCGGCAAAGCGCCGCTTGAGCGCAACGATGGCGGCAACGCTGGGGGCGATGAGCCCGCTCTTGGATACATCCACCGCCACCAGCAATACGCGTTTGCCCGCCGCCACCGCGGCGACCGTCAAGTCTTCGATGACCGCGTCGACATCAACGCTGGGCCGCAGGCTGCCGTCGGGTAATCGCAAGGCCACGGAGACCGTTGTGTCGGCGCGTGCCGCGGCCAGCGCCGCCGGCACGCCGCTGCCGGTCTCCGACGCATTGACAGTGATGGTCAGTAGCGGCGCTTGCGTCTGACTGGCGCAGTACTGCGCCGCGATCAAATGCAAATCGGTGCCGGATGCGCCAATGGCAATGTCCAGGCCCGGCATGCTGTCCACGCCGCAGAGCGTGGCGAGTTCCACCCGTTGACGCGCCAATTCGCGCGCATAGACCCGCGCTGCCGGCTCCATCTGTATCGCCAGCAGCAGGCGGCTGCGCAGCCGCTCCGCCGCCGCGTGGCCGGCGACGGAAATCACCGATGCGGTTGAAGAACCCAAGGCAAACAAAGCCGGATCAGGCGTGGGCGGGCAGCCGTATTGGTTGGCAAGCCCACTGCCCAACGAATTGGCCAGCGAATTGTGCGTCAGGGCGATGCGTGCATCGCCCCCGGAGACGAGCAACTGTTCAGTGGTCGGCAAGCTGTGCCGTAGCCCCCATAACACGCCCGCACCAGGGCGCCGCATACCAATCTCGGCGATGTCGGTGACGGCGAACTGATGTGCTTCCATTGCGGTGTTGACCGAGTAAGCAGGGTACATGGCTATATCGGCAACGCCCGCCGGAAGCTGTAGGCGAACATCAGCTTGAAATTCGGCGTGCCAGCATGTCACGAAAAGCGGCAAACACATTGCGCATCTGCGGCTGCTTGTAGGGAAAGACGGCTACCGAATCCATGGCGTGCACAATAGGGCCGCTCTCCGCTTCGAAAATGAGTAGCTTGCCGTCAGGCGTTTCGCCGCAGTCTATGCCCAGGTAATCGAGGCCCATGCGCTGGTGGATGGCGCGCAAGGCCGCCGCATGGCGCGCGGCGAAATCTTCATCGAAATGCACCATGACATCGGCTTCCTCGGCGCGCTTCTCGGCGCTCTCTGCCATGCCGGCGTTGAGGTAGTGCACCATCCAGTGTTTGGATATGCCCATGTGGCACACATAGGGCTGGCCATCGATCAGCACAATGCGATATTTGCGGAAGAGGCCGTCGCCACCGCTGTAATCAACCCAGCGCGCCAGGTAAAACTCGCGCTCCGGCATGGCTTGCAGATAGCGCGCGATGGTGCTCGCGTCATCGCACTTCTCCAAGCCGCGTCCGGCATGCGAGCCGACCGGGCGCACCACCACCGGAAAATCGCCGTCGCTGAGTATGGAGGTCATGGCAAGTTCGCCGTGCGCGATGCGTTCCAGCGCGCTGCGGGCGACCCGCACCGTCATGGGCATCGCCACGCCCGGCGCATCCGAGAGCAACGCGTGAGCGGCATCGCGGGAAAGTTGCAGGATGCGCGCCGGATCGTTCAGCACCGGGCGCGGCCAGGTGCGCACCATGCTGGCGATTTCAACGAGCAGCGGTCGCGTTTCATCGGATTCGCTCACCGCCACGAAGAGTAGGTCGTGATCGGGCAGTGCTGCCGATAGGGATAAACCGGCGTCCACGTAGAGCAGCTCCAGCGTGATGTCTGAATTTGCGATCAGAAATTCCAAAGGCGTGTTGGCGGCGAGATCACCTGGCGTCATCAACGCCAGAAGACGAATGCCACCTTCCCGGCTGGCCGGCAGGTGGTAACACTGTTGCAATTGCAGCGCCTGGTCTTGCGTGGCCAACCCCAGTTCGCGATAGCCGCGCAGTTGCAGCACCGTCGCGAGATCCATCAAGGCGTGCGCATCTTCCGGATCGGCTGCGGCGCGCGCCAGCAGTTCGTTTCCCAGCGGCGCCAGGTCTTCACCGGCATAGGCGCGCGACATCAGCGCGGCGAGACCCAGATACGGCGGCGGAGCAGAAAGCGCGCCCCCAAGCGCGGCGTTAAGCGTTTCATAGCTGTCCTCAGTGGCTACATCCAGGTTCATGCTTTTCTCCTTGGAGGATCGGCGTTTTGAGTATGGGCTGCGCCATAACGCAGCGTGGCGGCAATGAGTTGATCGATGTCCTCGCAGCGCGTGCGGTGATTGACGATGGCGGCGCGAATGGCCAACTGCCCGTTCAAGGTGGTGGTAGAGGGCGCCGCGATGCCGGCGATCTGCATGTCGGCGACGATATCTGCATTGATTCGGTCGGCATGCTCACCGCCCAGTTCACAGCGATAGCGGAAGCAGACAATATTGAGCGACACTGGCGCGAGCAACTCCAGTTGCGGCGTCGCGGCCACGCGCTCGGCCAGGTAACGCGCCAGTTCGCAGGTAGCGGAGATCATGCGGCCGAGTTTTTCCGTGCCGTACACCTTGAAAGTGAACCAGGTTTTCAGCGCGCGAAAACCGCGCGACAAATCCGGCCCGAAATCGCAGGGCCAGGGCGAACCGGCCGCCAGCCCCCGCGCTTCGCGGCGCAAATAAGCGGCCGGCGAGGCGAAGGTCTGCTGATGCAAGTCGCCATCGCGCACCAGGATAAAGCCGGCGTCATACGGCACCTGGCCCCATTTGTGAAAATCGAAGGCAATGGAATCGGCGCGCTCCATGCCCTTCAGGCGCGGCGCAATGTCGGGCGCCAGCATGCCCAGCGCGCCGTAGGCTCCGTCGATATGCAACCAGAGATTTTCCGCTGCCGCAATGTCGGCCAAGGCATCTAGATCGTCGATAGCGCCGACATTCACCGTACCGGCGGTGCCAACAATAAGGAAAGGCGTGAAACCGGCGGCGCGGTCGCGCGCAATGGTAGCTTCCAGCGCGGCCACTTCCATCTCGTAGCGTTCATTCACCGGCACCACGCGCAAAGCCTGCCTGCCCAGCCCGGACAGCTCCATGGCCTGCGCCACACAGCCGTGCGCACCGGCCGAGGTATAGGCGACCAGACGCTTGTCATTTGCCGCCACGCCCTGCTGTCGCACGCTGACGCCTAGCGCGGCAATGCGCGCAACCAGCACGCCGATCAGATTCGCCATTGAGGCGCCGGTGACGAAGAGCCCGCTGGCGCCAGCCGGAAAGCCGAACAGTTCGCGCATCCAGCGCGTGATCTGGCGCTCTACCTCCACGGGCATCTGATCGCGCCCGCCGACGTTGGCGTTGAGGCCGGCGGCGAGCATTTCCGCCAGCATGCCCACCGCCGTGCCGCCGCCGTGCACCCAGCCCATAAAGGCCGGATGTGCGTTGCCGGCGGCGTAAGGCAAAATGTCTTGCATAAAGCTGGCATGCACCGCCGCCAATGCCGCCGGCGCGACAGGCAAGGCCTCGCGGAAGCGCGCACGCAAAGGCTCGGGTATGGGCTGCCACACCGGCCGGTCGCGCAAGTGCTCGAGATAGTCGAACATGTCGTCCAGCATGCGGTGGCCTTCGGCGCGCAGCGCCGGCCAGTTTTCGGGATCGAGGGAACAGTCAGTGGAGGCTTCCATGCGCGTGGCACGCGGTCTGCGCCTGATGAGAGATGACGCAGACTACCGCCAAGCCAGTCATCATCACGTCGGGAATAGGCGCTGAAAACAGCCGCTTATTGCACAAACCCACGGGGTGTCAGATCGTCAGAATCGCCACGAATGCCGGATATCTACGAAGCAAACCACTAGCGGTCTGCTTCGTAAATAACGGAACAGAATGAAAGCGATGGATTTCGGGTTGTGGCAAGGCGCGAACCACAGCGATAGCGCTGTCTATCGCGCGGATTCGCAACGCCGCCACAGCCCGAAAGACGCGCTTTCATGGTCTGGTATTTACGAAGCAGACCGCTAGCCCTACAAAAGTGCATTAGACTTGCCGTAAGTAAGGGGTAGGCACTCTACAGAACTCGACGGATCCCTCTTTCATGAACAAAAAGACAGAACCCGAAGAATCGCAGCCACTCAAGTTCGAGCTCATGCAGGCGGACGACTACGATCAATACCTCCTGTATTCGAGAAGTGAGATCCTTTTCATCCTGCGCGCCATGGCCGAGAAGGGCTCGCTCATCACGGTGTATTTCAATCAGGGCAATGACTTTCTGCTCACCACCCTGTTGACGATTACGGATGACGGCGCTTGGATGCTGCTCGATCCCGGCAGCAACGAGGAAATGAACCGCAAAGCGTTGGCGAGCAACAAGCTGATTTTCATTGCCAACCACGAGAAGGTGAAAATCCAATTCACCGTGGCTAAGCTGGAAAGCGTCCAGCATAAGGGCCGCCCGGCTTTCCGCGCGGCAGCGCCGGACAAGCTGCTGCGCTTGCAGCGGCGCGAGTACTACCGGCTCTCGGCGCCCGTGGCGCATCCCTTGAAATGCGTCATTCCGGTGACCCACGCCGACGGCAGCAAGAACTTGCTGGACGCAACCGTGATGGATATCAGCGGCGGCGGCCTCGCCGTCATGACGCCGCCGGAAGGCGTGGAGTTCGAGACCGACCACCTTTTCGAAAACTGCCGCATCGAGCTGCCGGATATAGGCAGCATCATCGCCACGCTGCGCGTGCGCAATATTTTCGAATTCACCCTGCGCAACGGCAACCGCGTCAAACGCTCCGGCTGCCAGTTCGTCGACCTGCCCGGCCACATGGTGACGTTGATCCAGCGCTACATCATCCGCGTCGAACGCGAACGCAAGGCGCGTGAAACCGGGTTGATATAAGGCGGGACCCGCCACGGATTGCGCGGATGAACGTGGATTTATTTCGTAGGATGGGTGGAGGCGCCGTTGCCGCAACCCATCGTATTTTTGGCGTCCAATGATGGGTTACGGCGCGATGCGCCTCCACCCATCCTACGCTTGCTAATCCGCGTTCATCCGCGTCAAAAAAGTCACTTCTCCGCCGCCTGCCCAAACTGCAATTCCGCCAGATTGGCATAGAGCGGGTTGTCGCGCAGGAGTTCGGCGTGGGTGCCGATGCCGACGATGCGACCGTGATCCATCACGGCGATGCGGTCGGCATTTTGCACCGTGGACAGCCGGTGCGCGATGATGAGCGTGGTGCGATTTTGCATCAGGCGCTCAATGGCCAGTTGCACCATTTGCTCGCTGGCGGAATCGAGTGCGCTGGTGGCTTCGTCCAGCAACAGGATGGGTCGGTCGGCCAGAATCGCGCGGGCGATGGCAATACGCTGGCGCTGCCCGCCGGAAAGCCGCACGCCGCGCTCGCCCAGATAGGTATTTAGACCCTCAGGCATACGGTCCAGAAATTCATGGGCATAGGCGGCTTCACAAGCAGCGCGCACATCCTTGTCGCTGGCGTCCGGCCGGCCGTAGCGCACGTTCTCCGCTACGCTGGCAGCGAAAATCACCGGGTCTTGCGGCACCAGGGCAATGCGCGCGCGCACCGCCGCCGGATCGGCAGCTTTGAGGGCCACGCCATCCAGCCGCACCACCCCCGCTTGCGGATCGTAATAGCGCAGCAGCAACTGAAAGACCGTGGTCTTGCCAGCGCCCGAAGGCCCCACCAGCGCCAGTTTTTCGCCGGGGGCCACGCTCAGGCTAAGGTTATCCAGCGCCGCCGCGTCGGGCCGCGAGGGGTAGTGGAAACGCACGTTCTCGAAGGCCACCGTACCGAGCGGCGGCTCCGGCAAGGCCAGGGGCTGGGCCGGCGCGGCGATCTCGGGCTGGGTGTCGAGCAATTCCAACAGACGCTCGGTAGCACCGGACGCGCGCTGTAACTCGCCGATCACTTCGGACAGCGTGCCCACTGCCATCGCCAGGATGCCGGCATAGAAAACAAAGGCTGAGAGCTGTCCGCCGGTGAGGCGGCCCGCCACCACATCGTGGCCGCCTATCCACAGAATGAAACCAATCGCCCCGAATACCAGCGAGATGACGATAGCAATCAGCGCCGAACGCTGGCGTATGCGCTGCACCGCTGTCGTAAAAACCTGCTCGACACGATCGCCGAAAAAGCGCCGATCACGGGCCTCGTGGCCGTAAGCCTGCACGGTGCGTATTTCGTGCAGCGCCTCATCCACATAAGCGCCAACATCGGCCACGCGATCCTGGCTGGCGCGCGCCAGTTTGCGCACGCGGCGACCAAACAACACGATGGGCCCCACCACCAGCGGCACACCCAGCAACACCAGCCCGGTGAGTTTGAGGCTGGTAAAGCACAACATGACCAGCGCCCCGACGAAATTAAGCGCGCTGCGCAACGCCATGGACAGCGCCGTGCCTATGGCGGATTCCAGCACCGTGGTGTCGTTGGTCAGGCGCGAAATCACTTCGCCGGTACGCGTCACTTCGAAAAAGCCGGGCGACAGCGTGAGGATGTGGGCGAAAACCGCACGGCGTATATCGGCCGTCACGCGCTCGCCTATCCAGGAAATGTAATAGAAACGCACATAAGTGGCCGTCGCCATGACCAGCACCACGCCCAGCATGACGATCAGCGCCTGATCGAGCAGCGCCGGGTTGGCGGCGGAAAAACCGCGGTCGATGACGCTCTTAAGTCCCTGTCCAACCGCCAGCGTGGCGCCTGACGCAAAGCCCAGGCCCAGCACAAACCATACCACCTGGAGTCGGTACGGCTTGAGAAAGCCGGCAATGCGGCTCAGTTGGCGGAGATCGCGCGAGGCCGGGCGATCAGGAACGGAAGAATCTACGGAGAAGGGTCTGGCCATTGGATCGCTACAAAAATTTCATGCATAGTAATGCATCGTGCGACAGATCGCGATAGGCTGACGATAATGTCGGCGATAGATTGAAAAGTCATCGTTGAAAAATTATAAACACCCTCAACAAAAAGGAGACACTCCATGCCCTACGCCCTGCCCGCTCTGGTCACCTGTTTTGCGCTCATACTTATGATTGTGATTGCCATGAATGTCGGCGGCGCCAGAAGGAAGTACAACATCGTGGCACCAGCCACCACCGGCAACCCAGATTTCGAGCGGGTGTTCAGGGTGCATATGAATACCCTGGAAAATGTCGTCATTTTTCTGCCGGCCATGTGGCTGTTCGCCATCTTCCTGAGCGCCCCGTGGGCCGCAGTCATCGGTGCGGGCTGGCTAATCGGGCGAGTGTTCTACGCGATAAGCTACTACCGCGACGCAAAAAAGCGCGGGCCTGGCTTCGCGATAGGCTTTCTCACCACCCTCGCGCTGATCCTCGGCGCCATGTATGGCATCGTCACCGCACTGTTGTATTAATACGTCACTTTTAACCGAGTTTTAGCGCTAGCCTTGTTTTTCTGGACTACACAGCTAGAATACGCGCCACGCATAATATCAAGTTTTTTCATCACCACTGTGGGGAGTAAATCATGAAATTGAAATCACTATTGGCTGTTGCTCTGGTTGCCGGCGCGTCTTCCGCGATGGCGGGCGATTTTTATGTGGCGGGTTCGGTTGGTCAAAGCGATGTCAATATCAACGCCCCTGGCGGCACCAAAGATGAAAGCGATACCGCCTACAAGCTGAATCTGGGCTGGCAATTCCACAAGAACTTCGCCTTAGAGACCGGCTACTTTGACCTGGGCAAGGGCAAAGCTACCTTCCCCGGTGCAAACTACGAGTTTAAGGCCGACGGTTGGGGTGTGGGCATTGTCGGTAGCCTGCCTCTGAACGATCAGTGGTCGGTTTTCGGCCGGGTCGCTGCCGTTGATGTCAAGGTTAAGCAAAGCTGTTCCGGCGCCCTTTGCCCGGCCGGCGCCACCGCTGACAGCACCAACTGGAACGGCAACTATGGCTTGGGCGTGCAATGGGATTTCACCAAGCAAGTTGGCGTGCGCGCCGAGTACGAGCGTTTTGACAAGGTTGGCGGCACCTCGGCAAGCAGCAAATACGATGTCGACGTCTGGTCGCTCGGCGTGGTCGTGAAGTTCTAATCGCAGTTCAAGTTAGACAAAAGCCCCACGGTTTTCCGTGGGGCTTTTTCGTTGACGGCCTTTACACCGGCATGTTCATGATGTCTTTATAGGCAGAAACTAGTTTGTTCCTCACCTGTACCATCTGCTGGAAGGAGATATTGGCCTTCTGTAGCGACATCATCACGTCCTGCAAATTCGCGTTAGTTTTGCCCAGCGAAAAGTCCTGCGCCAGTTGCTGGGCGTTCAGTTGCGCCTGGTTCACCTGATCCAGCGTACCTTTGAGTATCTGGCCGAAATCGGCGCCACCGGCTTCCGGTGTTGCCTTGGCTTGCAAGCTCTTGCCCGAAGCAAGCTGGGCCGCCGAGCGCAGCTCGGACAGCATTTGGTCTATGCCTTTGGTATCCATTTATACACCTCACGACAACATGTTCCAGCGACTCGGCTCAATTTCCCGACGCTGCTATTTGTCCGACGACGCAAACGTCGCAGCGCAGAGTTGAACGGCGTGTACACGATGGGCCCGGCGATCACACCGTCGGCCGTTCTATCCAGCACGACGAGCGCCAGCGTTTCCCCAAGCCGCGTGCCAGCGGGCAAGAGCAGCAGCATACGTCGCCCTTTCACGAGGACACGAAAGCGATGATCCGGCAGGACTGCTTCGACCCACGCCGTAAAGCGCTGACCAAGAACCCACTCCGATGCGCGCTGCTGACCGTCACGTCTGTCCATCGCCGTTCCCTCCACATTGCGCTAACGTTCTGAGCAATCGCCATGCCAACCTTATACCGCGCCCGCCATACGATAGTGCTGTAGCTTGTAGCGCAGCGTGCGTTCGGAGATACCTAGCAGTTCGACGGCGCGCTTGCGTGAGCCGTTTACCGCCGCCAGGGTATCCAGAATGTGCTGACGCTCCAGGTCTTTCATGTTGGCCGGCGTGGCGCCGAGCGACGCCACTGGGGGCGCTATGGGCCACGCGGCAGCCGGCACTCCGGACTGTTCAGCAATCGCGCTGGCCGTCGATATTGACACTGCGCTCGATGGCATGAATTGCAGCGAGAGCTGCAAATGTTCCACTTCCACCGCGTCGCCACCGGCGAGTATCAGCGCGCGCTGTACGACGTTTTCCAGTTCGCGCACATTGCCGGGCCAACTGTGGGCGGCCAGCAAGGCTTCGGCGTCGGCGGCAAATCTTGCCGCCGGGCTGCCGTGGGCGGCAGCGAAGTGTCGCGCCAGCGGCACAATGTCGGCCGGCCGCTCGCGCAGCGCCGGTATGTGCAAGGGAAAAACGTTCAGGCGATAGTACAAATCTTCACGGAAGCGCCCGGCGTGCACTTCTTTGGCCATGTCGCGATTGCTGGTCGCCAGCACGCGGATATTCAGCGCGATGGGTTTCTTGCCGCCGACACGTTCCACCTCGCGCTCCTGCAAGACACGCAACAACTTCGCCTGCAAGCCCAGCGGCATTTCCGAAATTTCATCGAGCAGCAGCGTGCCGCCTTGTGCTTGCTCGAATTTACCCACAGCCGCCGCTTGCGCGCCGGTGTAGGCGCCCTTCTCATGGCCGAACAAGGTGGCCTCAAGCAAGTGATCCGGTATCGCTGCGCAGTTGATGGCGATGAAGGGTGCATCCACACGCGAACTTTGCGCATGAATGTAGTGCGCAAAAACTTCCTTGCCGGTGCCGGATTCGCCGGTGAGTAGCACCGTCGCATCCGTCTTAGCCACCCGCGCGGCGAGGGACAGCAGGCTGCGTGTGCGCGCATCGGCCACCACCATGCCCTCGGTTTGCGGCGGCAGCGCGGCATGGCGCTCCACATGCTCCAGCAGCACCCGCGGCTCAAAGGGCTTGAGCAGAAAATCGCAAGCGCCATTGCGCATGGCCGTCACCGCCCGATCCACATCGCCAAAGGCCGTCATCAAGAGCACCGGCAGATGCGGCTCGCGCGCACGCAAGGCCTTGAGCAGCTCGATGCCATCCATAGGCTGCATTTTCAAATCGCTGACGACGAGATTGAAGGATTCGCGCGCCACCAGACGCAGCGCGGTTTCGCCGTCCGCCGCGCCCAGCACCTTGTGGCCGGCACATTCCAGCGTCAGGCAAAGCGCATCGCGCAATTCCAGATCGTCTTCCACGACGAGGATATTCAGAGTTTGAGTCAGGGTTTGAGTCAGGGTTTGATTCATGGCGTTGCTCCGATTGTCATTGCATCACCACCGATGGCAGTCATCAGGCCCGCCACCGGCAGGCTCACACAAAAAGATGCCCCGGCGCCGGGTGAAGAGCGCATGTCGATGTCGCCGCCATGGGCGCGAACGACGCCTCGGGCAATCGCCAGGCCGAGGCCGGTGCCTTCGGCGCGCGTGGTGTAGAAGGGCTCGAACAGGCGCGCCTGCGTGACCAAATCCATACCGCGACCATTGTCGCAAACCTGAAAACACACGCTATTCTCGCGCCGTTCGACGCGCAGTTCGACGCGCCCGTCTTGACCGCAAGCGTCCAGGCCATTGTCGAGCAGATTGGAGAGCGCGCCCACCAAAGACTTGCGGCTGCCGCTGACCGCTGCACCACCGCTTTCGTCAATGAAGCTGAGTGCGATGCAGCGTTCCAGCACCAGCGGCTCGAAAACTTGCTGTAATTCGGCTACCAGGCTCGCGACAGGAATGGTTTCGCCGCCTGTCGCTTCGCCGCGCGCAAAGGTGAGCATGTCGCGTATCAAACTTTCCAGGTGTTGTAGGCGCTCGATCACCTTGCGGCTACAGCGCGCGCGCTCCGCGTGCGGCAGGCTGGCATTTTCCAGCGCGCCGGCGTAGAGCAGCGCCGCCGCAAGGGGCGTACGCAATTGATGCGCCAGGCCGGCGGTCATTTCACCCATGGCGGCCAGGCGTTCATTGCGCACCGCATGCGTCTTCAGGCGATGCGCGTCGGAGATATCGTGGATCAGCACGATACGGCCGCCGCGCATGGCGAGCGGTGTTTCGTTGATGGCGACACGGCGTTCACCTGTCGGCTGCGATTTGTCCAGTAGTTCATACTCGCCGGGCGTCGCCACGGCACGCAAACGAGCGGCAGCAAACTCGTTCCAAAACCGCCCTTCCATCTCCGCGCCGAGTATCATCGCAGCGGCAGGATTCGTCTGCTCCACGCGGCCATCGGCGTCGATCACGGCCACGCCCGCCGGCAGGGCATCCAGCAGCAGCCCCAGCCGCTCGGTAAGCGCGGCTTTCTCTTCGTACTCGCGCTTCAACTTACCGTTGGCGAGCGCCAGCTCGGCAGTAAGCGCCGCCACCTGCTCTTGCAGGCTGGTGTAGGCCCCCGCCAATTCCTCGGAAGCGCGGTTGAAAATACTGAAGGCTTCGGCCAGTCGTCCCGCGTCGATGCTTTCGCTGATTTGCATGCGCTAATCCTTTTCTGGGATGGCGCAAGATTAGCAACCCACCCGCCAGCAACACCCGGCAATTAGGAGGCAAAAACTGCCGCTTATTCCCCGAACAAATGTGGCGCCGCAACCCCAGAATCTCGGCAGACATCCGAAAAGGTGTTTGAAAAGCGGTCTGAAGACGGGCCTGACATCGTAAACGGGACTAAAAGATGGCTGACGCAAACTCATTTTCCATCGAAGCTTTCATGCGGCTGCCCGTGCAGCAGAAGCTGATCGCAGTCGTCGTTTTCGCCATGCTCGCCTCCATTGTGATGGTGGGCTGGAACTGGAGCCGCGCACCGACTTACGCGGTATTGTTCACCAATGTATCGGAGCGCGACGGCGGCGCCATCCTCGCCGCCTTGCAGCAGATGAACGTGCCTTACCAGTTCAACGAATCGGGCGGCGCCATCTTGGTGCCGCAACAACAGGTGCACGAGATGCGCCTGCGTCTGGCTTCGCAAGGTTTGCCCAAGGGTGGCATCGTCGGCTTCGAACTGATGGAAACGCAAAAGCTGGGCATTTCGCAATTCCTCGAACAGATCAATTTCCAGCGCGCCCTCGAAGGCGAATTGGCGCGCTCCATTCAGTCGCTCTCCGCCGTTCAGGGTGCGCGCATCCATCTGGCCATCCCCAAGCAAACCGCCTTCTTGCGCGACGAGGAGAAGCCTTCCGCCTCAGTGCTGTTGAATATACATCCGGGCCGCCAGCTCGACGCCAGCCAGGTCGCCGGCATCGCGCATCTGGTCGCCGCCAGCGTACCGCATCTAACCACCGCCAATGTCAGCATCATCGATCAGAACGGCAACCTGCTCGCCAGCGACAAAAATGGCGTGAATGGCATGGGTCTGGACGCCACCCAGTTGAAATACGTGGCGGAAATCGAAACCAGCTACGTCAGGCGCATCGAAAATATCCTCGCCGCCATCGTCGGTCCCAGCAACTATCGCGCGCAGGTAACGGCAGATATCGATTTCTCGCAAGCCGAGCAAGTGGCCGAAACCTACAAGCCGAATCCCGCACCGGATACCTCCGTGCGCAGTCAGCAGATCAGCGAGGCCGGTGTGGCCGCAGCCCACAACGCCGCCGGCGTACCGGGCGCGCTGTCCAATCAACCGCCGGTGCCGGCCACCGCACCCCTCACTACGCCGCCAGCGGCACCCCCTGTGGCCGGCGCGGCACCTGCCGGCACAGCGGCCACTGCGGGCGCCGCCAGTGCCCCGCTGTCCCCCAGTGGGCACCGCGACGCGACCATCAACTACGAACTCGACAAGACCATCCGCCATGTGCGCCAATCCACGGGCACCATCAAGCGCCTGTCGGTGGCGGTGGTGCTTAACAACAAGAAGGAAGACGGCAAGCCGGCCGGCAAAGCGCTTTCCGAGAAAGAGCTGACGCAGATCACCAATCTCGTCAAGGAAGCCATGGGCTACAGCAAGGAGCGCGGTGACACCATCAACGTCGCCAACAGCCCCTTTGCCGTCGGCGAGAAAGAAGCGCCGGTGGAATCGCCGATCTGGAAAAACCCGACCGTCATCGGCTGGGCCATTGAAGTCTTGAAGTGGCTGCTCTTCGCCGGCATCGCGGCCTACGTCTTCTTCGGCATGGTGAAACCCTTCCTGCGCCGCCTGATGGAGCGCGCCACGGCCATTCCCGAGCAGACGGAAGAGACGCCCGGATATCGCCCGCCCGTGCCTTACGAACAGAAAGTTGAAATGGCACGCGATCTGGCGCGCACCGAACCCAAGGCCGTTGCCAATGTGATCAAAGAATGGGTAGGCGGCAGTTAACCCGCAACCCGAAACTCGAAACTAGCGACTATGAACGATGACGGTGTCACCAAAAGTGCCATGCTGCTCCTCACCCTCGGCGAGGATGGGGCGGCGGAAGTGTTGAAGCAACTCGGCCCGCGCGACGTGCAGAAACTGGGCGCTGCCATGGTCACACTGAAAGCGGTGCCGCGTGGCACGATCGAAAAAGTCATCAACCAGTTTCACGAGGAAACCCAGCGCGGCGCATCGGTCACCGCCGACGAGGAATACATCCGTTCCATGCTCACCAAGGCGCTGGGCGACGATCGCGCAGCCAATCTCATTTCACGCATCCTGCAGGATAACGACACGGCCGGTATCGAAAGCCTGAAGTGGATGGACGCCTCGACGGTGGCCGATCTCATCAAGCAGGAACATCCGCAAATCATCGCCACCGTGCTGGTGCACCTCGAATGCGATCAGGCCGGCGAAATTCTCAAGAACTTCCCTGATCGCCTGCGCAACGATGTCATTCTGCGCATCGCCACTCTGGACGGCGTGCAACCTACCGCGCTGCACGAACTCAATGAAGGCTTGACGCGCATCCTCTCCGGCGGCGTCAACATCAAGAAAGCCGCCATGGGCGGGGTGCATGCGGCCGCGGAAATACTCAACTTCGTCGGCACCGCGCACGAAACCTCCATCATCGACAACGTGCGCGAATACGACCCGGATCTGGCGCAGAAAATCCTCGACGAAATGTTCGTCTTCGAAAATCTGCTCGATGTGGACGACCGTGGCATTCAGTTGCTGCTGCGTGAGGTGCAGTCCGAATCGCTCATCCTCGCCTTGAAAGGCTCCTCGGAAGGCCTGCGTGAAAAAGTTTTCAAGAACATGTCGCAGCGCGCGGCGGAAATGCTTAGGGAAGATCTGGAATCCAAGGGCCCGGTGCGCCTCTCCGAAGTCGAGCGCGAGCAAAAGGAAATCCTCAAAATCGCCCGCCGCCTCGCCGACGAAGGCCAAATACAGTTGGGCGGCGGCGGTGAAGATGCTTATGTCTAGTCAGCTATCAGAGGTCGGCACGCCGAGACCGTCGACTTGCCCCTGCCTGTCGCTACGCGACGCACCCTCTGTCCTCTGATACCTGACCATGAATGCCGTGATTCCCAAGAAGGATATGACCGCCTACCAGCGCTGGGAACTGGGCGACTTCGACCAGCACAAGACCGGGCATCAGAATGGCAACGCCACCACCATCGATTTGCCGACCGCTGACGATATCGAACGCATCCATCGCGACGCCCACAAGCAAGGCTATGACGCGGGCTACGAAGAAGGCACGGCGCGGGCGCGCATGGAAGCGCTACGCCTGCACACCATGGTGGAACAATTGGAAAGCGCGCTGACCGAATTCGACCAAAAGGTCGCCGAGCAACTGCTTGCGCTTGCAATGGAGGTGGCGCGGCAAGTCGTGCGCCAGGCCGTCGCCGTCAAGCCCACGGTGATTTTGGACGCGGTGCGCGACACGCTGCTGCAACTGCCTTACCTCCACGCCACGATTTATCTTCATCCCGAAGACGCCTCGCTGGTACGGCTCTATCTCGGCGACCAGCTCGGCCACGCTGGCCATCGCCTGCTGGAGGATGCCGGGCTGACGCGCGGCGGGCTGCGCATCGAAGCCGGCGGCAGCCACGTGGACGCCACGCTGGAAACGCGCTGGCAGCGCGTGATCGAATCCATAGGCGCCGATAGCGAGTGGGTGGAACAGCCACCCAATGACGCATGAACCGCCATCACGAAAAATGGGTGGGGTTCCTCGACAACTGCCAGTCGCTGGCCGGCACGGCGCAAGCCTTTCAAACGAGCGGACGCCTCACCCGCATCAACGGCCTGGTGATGGAAGCGGCGGGGCTTAAGCTGCCCGTCGGTTCCGGTTGCCATATCGCCAACCCGGGCGGCAAATCGGTGGAAGCGGAAGTGGTCGGTTTCTCCGGCGAAAAACTCTTCATGATGCCGACCGACGATGTCTATGGCCTGGCGCCCGGCGCACATGTGCTGGCGCTGGAAGCGCGCCAGCAACTGCCCCGCGTGGAAAGCCGCCGCGAGCCGAGCCGCCGCGTATCGGATCGCGCCAAGCATCTGCCGGTGGGCCATGAATTGCTGGGCCGCGTGCTCGATGGCGCCGGCCGCCCGCTCGACAGCCTCGGGCCGCTCGACGCCAAACACACCCGCTCGCTGCAAAGCCGCCCCTTCAACCCGCTGCAACGGGCGCCCATCCGCACCTCGTTGGATGTCGGCATCCGCGCCATCAACGCCATGCTGACCATCGGCCGCGGCCAGCGCCTGGGCCTCTTCGCCGGCTCGGGCGTGGGCAAGAGCGTGCTGCTGGGCATGATGGCGCGTTACACCGCCGCCGAGGTGATCGTGGTTGGGCTCATCGGCGAGCGCGGCCGCGAAGTGAAGGAATTCATCGAGCAAATTCTCGGCAGCGCCGGCATGCGCCGCTCGGTGGTGGTGGCCGCACCGGCCGACACCAGCCCGCTCATGCGTCTGCAAGGCGCGGCCTATGCCACCACCATTGCCGAGTACTTTCGCGACCAGGGCCAGCATGTTCTGCTCATCATGGATTCGCTCACCCGCGTCGCCCAGGCGCAGCGTGAAATCGCCCTGGCCATCGGCGAACCGCCGGTGACACGCGGCTATCCGCCCTCCGTCTTCGCGCGCATGCCGCAGTTGGTCGAGCGCGCCGGCAACGGGCCGGAAGGTGGCGGCTCCATCACCGCCTTCTACACCGTACTGGCCGAGGGAGACGACCCGCAAGACCCTATCGCCGACGCAGCGCGCGCCATCCTCGACGGCCACTTCGTGCTGTCGCGCAGCTTGGCCGAGCAAGGCCATTACCCCGCCATTGACATCGAAGCCTCCATCAGCCGCGTCATGACCAGCTTGATCAAGCCTATGCATGTGGAGGCGGTACGCCACTTCAAGCAGCTTTACTCGCGCTACCAGCGCACGCGCGACCTCATCGCTGTCGGCGCCTATGCCGCCGGCTCCGACCCCGTGACCGACCGCGCCATCGCCATGCAGCCTGCCATGGAAGCCTTTTTGCAGCAGAACATGGAAGAACGCGAAACCTATGAAGACGCCGTGCTGAAACTCCACCGCCTGTTCGGCGTCGAGCCTTAGCTCTGTCCTCCGTCCTCTGAAACCTCAAGTCCCTCCTCCCCACTGCCGTTAATCCGAAAATGAAATCCTTTCCCTTACAAACCCTGCTCGATCTATCGAATGTCCGCATGGACGATGCGGCACGGCAACTTGGGCAGTTTTTGGCGAGCGAGCAGGAGGTCGGCAAGACGCTGGAAATGTTGATCCAGTATCGCGACGAGTATGAGGATCGCTTCCGCGCCGCGGCAAAAAACGGCATCGCGCGCGAGGAATGGCGCAACTACCAATCCTTTCTCGGCCGGCTCGATGAAGCCATCGCGCAGCAACGCTCGCTGGTCGATGTCTCGCACCAGCGCAGCGCCGATGGCCAGAAGGAATGGCTGGACAAGCGCAATCGGGTCAAGGCCTTCGATACGCTCTCGCAGCGCCACCAGGAAAAGGAAGTGCGCATCGAACACAAAGGTGAGCAACGCAGCCAGGACGAACACGCCGCCAAGTACCACCGTCATAGTGAAGAATGATGCGAACGCCTGCCGCAGTGGCACAGGCCTTGCTCATCAACCTATGACAACCCAGCCGGAGTATGCGCAATGCCCGAGATGAACGCCGTTCAAGCCCCCCACGCCGCGCCCACCCAGGCGGCGAATGCCGCCGTGACCGCGCCACCAGCGGTTGCCGCCGTCGCGCCCGCAACCGATGCATCGAAGGACGGCGCGGATTTCGCCGCCGTGCTGCAAAAACAATTGCGGCAGCCGGCAAAAACCGCCGGCAAAGCCGAAGCGATCAGCGAGCTCGCCGACGCCGATAGGGCGAAGCAAGATGACGCCACCGAGGCTGCCTACGCCGCTCCGCCGCCCGATCTGAACACGCTGCTACCCGGTTTCGCTCAGCTCATGCAGCCACTCATTCAGCCCAACACGCAATCAGTCACACAAGCGCTCCTACAGCCGCTCATGCAGATCAACTCACAACTCAGCTCACAACTCAACTCACCGCCCACCTCAGCGCTGCTCACAGCCACCGCGTCCGCCACGGATGGCGCCGAAAGCGCCATCAAGGTTGCGCCCATTGATCTTGCTGCAACCAGCAATCTGCCTGTCACTGTTTCGTCTTTGCTCGCCAACGCGGCCGAGTCGCCGGTCAAGACGGACCCGCAGAAGACAGCCGCGACACCGGCATTTTTTGCCGCCACGGACAAGATTGCGGCGGAGCCTGCCGCGCTAACCGCCGCCCCCAAAGCCGCACCGGCGACGGAATCATTCGGTGATCTGCTCGCCAATGTCGCAAACCAGCATGCGTCCGCCCCGCAAGCGCATGCCAATGCGATGTCCGAGACACCCGCCACCGCGCATGTGAGCACACCCGTCGGCACACGCGGCTGGGACAACGAAGTGGCACAAAAAGTGGTCTGGCTATCGAACCGCCAGGACAGCCGCGCCGAACTCACACTCACGCCGCCGAATATGGGCAAGATCGAAATCACGCTCACCACCCATGGCGATCAGACCGACGCGCTTTTCGTTTCTGCCAGTCCGGCCGCGCGCGACGCGTTGGAGCAAGCACTACCGCGGCTGCGTGAATTGCTGGCGGATGCCGGCATCACCTTGGGCCAAAGCAGTGTGAGCGCCGAGTCTTCGCGCCAGAACGCAGATGAGCGCGGCGGCAACGGCCGTGACGAGCGCCGCGACGGCACGGTGCAAGCCACTACCGCGCCCGCGCAATGGATCAGACGCGGCGACGGCCTGGTGGACACCTTCGCCTAACAGGAAAACGCGGGGCAAAATAGCCAGAGAAACAATCATCGGCCTGTGCATTTCAGCGCTACGCGCGCAAGGCACGGCGGCCACAATTTGAAACAGGAGCGAGAAATGGCGAAGGCCGCTGCAAAACCCGACGAAGTAAAATCCGAGGCCGCCGAAGGCGACGCCCCCGCACCGAAGAAAAAAGGCGGCAAGCTGCCGCTTATTATCGGTCTGGTGGTCGTGCTGGCGGCCGGCGGAGGCGGCGCATTTTTCTTTCTCAAAGGCGGCAGCAGCAACGACGGTGGCGGCGAGAAGAAAGCCCCCGAAGCGGTGGAAGGCAAACATGAGCCGCTCAAGCCGCCTGTCTTCGTGCCGCTGGAGAACTTCACAGTCAACCTCGTCGCCGAAGGCGGCGAACAATATCTGCAAGTGTCAGCCACCCTAAAGGTGCTGGACGCGCACGTCAGCGATGGTGTGAAGCAATACATGCCGGAGGTACGGCATCGCATTTTGCTTTGGCTTGCCGCCAAGAAGCCCGGCGAGATCAACACCCCCGTAGGCCGCGAGCGGCTTGCCGAAGAACTGCGCGTCATCATTAACAACATTTTGCTGGTTGCCGCCGGCAAACCGCAGCGCCCCATGCTCACTGCAGCCGAGGAAGTCACCGAAGAACCGCCGGCGGAAAAAGCAGAAAACCCCGATAAGCCCAAGGAGGGAAGCACCGTGGCCGCAGGCCAAATTGGCGCGGCGGCGTCCACTGCACCTGCCGCACCAACCGCACCTGCGGCGCCTGTCACAGCCAAGCCTGCCGAGGTCGCGTTAATCGCCAAGGCGATGGCGGACGACCCCATACAGAGCGTGTTCTTCACTTCCTTCATCATCCAGTAAGACGACGCTGCCATGACCCAGGATTTTCTCTCCCAGGACGAAGTCGATGCCCTGCTCAAGGGCGTCGCGGGGGAAACCGACGAACCGGTAGCCGCCGAAGACACCAGCGCCATACTCAAATATGACCTCGGCCGGGAAGAACGCCTCGTGCGCGGCCGCATGCCCACGCTGGATCTCATCAACGAGCGCTTCGCGCGCCATTTACAGATTGGCCTGTTCAACTACATGCACCGCACGACGGAAATTTCCGTCGGCCCGATCCGCGTGCAGAAATACAGCGATTTCATCCGCAACCTGGTGGTTCCAACCAACCTGAACCTGGTGCGTTTCCAGCCGTTGCGCGGCATCGGGCTCATGGTGTTCGATCCGAATCTGGTGTTCCTGATCGTGGACAACATGTTCGGCGGCGACGGCCGTTTTCAAACCCGTGTCGAAGGTCGCGAGTTCACCGCCACGGAGCAACGCATCATCCAGGGCATGCTCACCACGGTTTTCGCCGAGTTTGAAAAAGCCTGGAAGCCGGTGTACGAGATCAAGCTCGAATACGTCCGCTCCGAAATGAACTCGCAATTCGCCAATATCGCCGCGCCTAGCGAGATGGTCGTCGCGATCACCTATTCGCTGGAGTTTTCCGGCTCGTCGGCGGAAATGCATATCTGCATGCCCTATTCCATGGTGGAGCCGATCCGCGATCTGCTCCACAGCCCCATGCAAAGCGACCGCCTGGTCGCCGACAGCCGCTGGATCAGCACCTTGACGCGGCAATTGCAAAGCGCCGATATCGAGCTGGTCGCCAAGCTGGGTTATTCCCAGGTAACGCTGGGCCAGATTCTCAACATGAAAATCGGCGACGTCATTCCCCTCAACATCGGCGAGACCGTCATGGCCACCGCCGAAAATGTGCCGGTGATGGATTGCCGCTACGGTCTGCAAAATGGGCGCTATGCACTCAGGATAGAACGCTTCCTCGCACCCGACGAACACGATAGAAAATAGGAGTAAGTCATGGCAAACACAGAAATCGAAGAAAAAGTCGGCGAGGACGATTGGGCCGCCGCCATGGGCGAACAAGCCGGCGCCAAGGCCGCGCAGCCGGCGCAGATTTTCCAGCAGTTGGGCAGCGGCGCGGCGCAGGGCGGCGCCATGCAGGATATGGACATGATCCTCGACATCCCGGTCGAGCTGACCGTGGAGCTTGGGCGCACCAAGATATCCATCCGCAATCTGCTTCAACTCGCCCACGGCTCCGTCGTCGAACTTGAAGAACTCGCCGGCGAGCCCATGGACGTGCTGGTCAACGGCACCCTCATCGCCCAAGGCGAAGTGGTGGTCGTCAATGACAAGTTCGGCATCCGCCTCACCGACATCATCACGCCGACCGAGCGGATGAGGAAGTTGAATCGGTAATCAGGATTTCTTTCGTTGCAGCGCAGCCTCCTCAGCCAAAAATAGCCCCGCTTTCCCTGCCTAATCCCTCGCTCTAATTGCCCGCGCCGCCGCTATGCTGGCGGCCATGAAAGACTTACATTTACCTCTGAATAAACGCGCCGTCAGCAGCGCGCTACCGACCATAGCGTTGCTCATGCCGGGCTTCGCTTGTGCCGAAACACCGCTGCCGAATGTCGGCGCCAGCTTGATGCAAGTGGCGCTGGGCCTGGGCGCTGTCGTCGCCTTGCTCATCGGTGTCTTATGGCTGTTGAAGCGCTTGTCGGCGCCGCGTGGCGCGGCGGCGGGTCTGCTGCGCGTGGTGGCCGGCGCCGCGGTCGGGCAACGCGAGCGCGTGGTAGTCGTTGAAATCGCCGACACCTGGCTGGTGCTGGGTGTGGCGCCGGGCCAGGTGCGCACGCTGCATCAATTGCCACGTCAGGCGACAACCCTCGACGACACCGTGCCGCCCGCCAAGGAATTCGCCAGCTGGCTCAAGCAAATCATGGAGCGCAAGCATGCGCGTTAGCCTGTGGTGTCGCGCCATTCTCCTGATCTTCGTGCTCGCCCCACTGGCGGCTTGGGCAGAAGGCCTGCCGGCCTTCACCAGCGCGCCCACGGCGGGCGGCGGTCAAGCCTACACGCTATCGATCCAGACACTGCTGTTGGTCACGGCGCTGACCTTTCTGCCGGCCATTGTGCTGATGATGACGGGCTTCACGCGCATCGTCATTGTGCTGGCGCTGCTGCGCCACGCCTTGGGCACGCAAACCTCGCCGCCCAATCAGGTGCTGGTGGGCATGGCGCTGTTTCTCACTTTCTTCGTGATGGCGCCAGTGGCGGACAACATCTACCTCAACGCTTATTTACCGCTCTCCGAAAACAAAATCAGCTTCAACGAAGCGCTGGAACGCGGCGCCGTGCCGCTGAAGAAATTCATGCTCAAGCAAACGCGCGACGCTGACCTGGGCCTCTTCATGCGCATCGGCAAAGCGGAGCGAGTCGCCACGCCGGATGAGGTGCCTCTGCGCATCCTGATTCCCGCTTTTGTCACCAGCGAACTTAAAACCGCCTTCCAGATCGGCTTCATCATCTTCATTCCGTTTCTCATCATCGACATGGTCGTCGCCAGTGTGCTCATGTCCATGGGCATGGTGATGATGTCGCCGGTGATTGTTTCCCTTCCTTTCAAGATCATGCTCTTTGTGCTGGTGGATGGCTGGAATCTCATCATCGGCTCGCTGGTCAACAGTTTTGGATAGCACTTCGGAGTTTCGGGTTTCGAGTTAACGTCATCTTGCGCTGGACAACACATCGAGCAAGCTCTATGGAGTGCGTACATCGCAAATCGCCACAACCCGAAACCCGAAACCCTCCCTCAGGAGACAAGCATGACCCCCTCCACCGTCATTGAAATCGGCCGTCAGGCCATGGAAATCACCTTGCTGGTGTCCGCACCCCTGTTCCTCGCCGCGCTGGTCACCGGCCTGGTGGTGAGCATTTTCCAGGCGGCGACGCAGATTAACGAAATGACCCTGACCTTTGTGCCCAAGCTCATTGCCATGTTCCTCACCCTGCTCGTCGCCGGTCCGTGGATGCTCACCATGCTGGTCGACTACATGCGCCGGCTGTTCGAGAGTATTCCGGCAATGATTGGGTAGAAAAGGTTTCGAGTTTCGGGTTTCGGGTTGACGTCGTTGTGCCACGACCAGCGCGTAGGCCAAGCTTCACGGAGTGCGCACATCGCAAATCGACATAACCCGAAACCCTAAATAAAATGTTGACCTTCACCGACGCTCAACTCAACGCTTGGCTGGCGACGCTGCTCTATCCGCTGGCGCGCATACTCGGTCTGATGACGACAGCACCGGTATTCAATAACGCGGCCTTGCCGACCAACATACGCCTGATTACCGGCATCGCGATCGCCCTGGCACTGGCACCGGTGCTGCCGACGCAGGCCGGCGTTGATCCCGCTTCGTGGCTGGGCCTCATGGTGTTGCTGCAACAAACCCTGATCGGCGTCGCGCTCGGCTTCACGATGCGCGTGGTGTTCGCCGCCGTCGACGTCGCCGGAGAGTTGATCGGGCTGCAAATGGGGCTTTCGTTCGCCGTCTTCTACGACCCGCAAAACGCCGCGCAATCGCCTGTGGTGGCGGAGCTCATGGGGCTCATCACCCTGCTGATTTTTCTCGCCGTCAATGGCCACCTCATGGTGCTGGGCCTGCTGGCGCAGAGCTTCGACACCTTGCCCATCTCCGGCGGCTTCTTCGGCAGCCACGGCTGGAGCGCATTGACCCACTGGGCCGCGATGCTGTTCTCCACCGGGGTGCTGCTGGCGCTGCCCATGATCGCCGCGCTCTTGATCACCAACATCGCGCTGGGCGTGCTCACCAAGGCCGCGCCGCAACTCAACCTCTTCGCCGTCGGCTTCCCCATCACCATTGTGGTCGGCTTCGTCGTGCTGGCCCTGGGCATGCCCTACTTCGCGCCCACGCTGGAGCACGCTTTCGAAATGGGCTTCGATGCAATGAATGAGGTGATGGCGGCAGGCGCAACGAAACGTTGATGCACGACAGCAAGCGAACAGAGGTCACCGCAAAGGAAGCCAAGGAGAATCACGAAACCTTCGCCCCCGGACATCGGCATCGCCGTCCTTTGCGTCCTTTGCGGTGAAATTATTTATAAACCTTAAGGCGCCCTGCGGCTCACCTGGATGACGCCCTCACAGACACGCACAGCGCCCAGCAATTCGGACTCGATGCCCTCCGTATAGGAGACGATGCTGTAGCCGGCAAACCCACCGCTGCGCACAATCTCGTCGGCGTTGCGGCGAAACACCTTGCCAGATTCACCATCGCCGCCGGTGCTGCGGAATCGCTTGGCACGCAGACTGATGCTGTAGGTGTCGTCGCTCAAGCGCCGCATCTCACCCTGCCAGTTAGGCGCCAAAGGATCGATGAAGTAATACGCTGCCACGCCGATCAGCATGGTCTCAAGAGAAATACTGTAGCTGGGCGTGAGCTGCAAACTGGCATTGGGCACCAGCGGCGTCGACGGTATGGTGTAGGAGGGGCCGTGGCTGTTGGTGCCCCGCTTGATTAGCCCTACGTCCTGGCCCCTGTCGATCATCGAGGTGCAGCCGCTCAGGAGCAGGGCTGCGATGATTGCGGACTTGTGCATGATGGCACCTCTATGCGCTGAGAAGAGCCCAGCCGACCGCATACCGTTACCCGTCACGACTCAAATGAAGTTAAACAACGACAACCCCGTCACCTTCATGAACGACTTCTGCGCGGCGTCCAGGGTGGTTTGTTGCTGCGTCAGCTTGGTGATGGCAGCGGCGTAGTCGAGGTCTTGCAGGTTGGAAAGCGACTGCTGGTATTGCAGGTTGAGGTCTTGGCCAACATTGGTGAGCAAGTCGAGCTCGTTCATGCGCGAGCCGACGGATGCGCGCACTGTCAGTATGTTGTTGCTGGCCTGATCCAGGTTGGTCAGCGCATTGCCAAGGCGGTTGGCCAGTAGCGTGGCATTCGCCGATGAACTGTTGCTGGTTTCCAGCGCATTGATCAAATTCGTAATGGTGGTGAACACGCTCTGGCTACTGCTGGCCTGCACGCTGAAACTGTCGCCATTGGCAGGCTGGCCGTTGACCGTGAGCTGGGCACCAAAGTCGAATACCGGCTCCGCGCCCTGGCTTTTGAAGTTGATCGCCTGCCCCGGCTGATACACGCGAGGATAGGGCGCAGCGCCAGGCGCGGCGCCGGTAAGCAGCGAATTGCCGCTCACGTTATCGACGATGTCGTAGGTCGTGACGGGCGGCAAAACCGCATTATTCACAGCGAAGCGCAGGGTGAAGTTTTTGCTGTTGGCGGCGGTGTTCCACTTACTCGGGTCCAGCGTGGCGCCGGCGTCGATGATGCCGGCGCCGGTGTTGGTGTTGGTCGCAGTGGTCACGAAAGTGCCGTTGCCGTTTCTCATGCGCATGAAAATATCATTGCCGGAATCGCTCGCCGCGATCTGGCGCGAGGAAGAAACCTGCATCAGCCGCTGGCCGTCGTCACCCGCATAGGCAACGCCCGATTCCACGCTGCCCGAAAAGGGCTTGGTCGCGCCCATATAGCCGGAAAATTGATACTGCCCAGCGCTGTCGGCGGCGTTGGCCAGGCCCAGCAGTTCGGTGAAGTTCTGGCGCATATCGGCGGCGATGCTGCGACGGTCATTGTCGGTGAGCGCAGCATTGCCCGCCTGCACAGCCAGGGTGCGCACGGACTGAATCAAATCGCCGACCGAGGCCAGGCTGTTTTCCACCAGACCCAGCGATTCCGCTGCGGCTTTCTGGTTGGAGAGCGTTTGGTTGTTGTTGGCGCTGGATTGCGACACCTCGAGGGCGCGCGCCGCCGCCAGCGGGTCGTCGGACGGCGAGAGCATGCGTTTGCCGCTGGAGACCTGCTGCTGGGTGTGCAACATGGCCGCCGTCTGCTTCTGCATGGCAGCCACTCCGGAGTCGTAAATCATGCTGCTGGCGATACGCATGGCGAACCTCTTCTATGCTTCTAACTTAACGCCCCAAACTGAGCACGGTGTCGAACAACTTACTGGCGATTTCGATCAACTTTCCGGAAGCTTGAAAGGCCTGCTGATAGCGCAGCAGATTGGCCGCTTCCTCATCCAGATTTACGCCAGAAAGTGACTGCTGGGCATCCTGCGACTGCTTGAGAATATTCACCTGGGCAGTGTTAGTGACTTCAATTTCGCGCGTCTTGTTGCCGACATCGCTCACGAGTTGCGAGTAAGCCCCTTGCAACGTGGCGCTGCCGCCCGCGATGATGCCTTTCGTTTGCAGACCGGCGAGCTTGAACGCGTTGCGGTTGTCAGCAACGCCGGCGGGGCTGGCCGAGACGGTGAACACATCGGCCACGCCCGGTGCGCCGCTAATTTGCAGCGTCCAGCCGTTGTAGGTGATGTTGCCGCCGGTGGTGTAGGCAACATTGATCGGGTTGCCGGTGCCGATGCCGACAACATTGAAGGTGGTGGGCGGATTATTGAACGTGATAGTTACCGGCTGCGTCAGATTCACATTCGGCGGAGGCGGCGCGTTGACGCTGCCGGGACTGACGCTCGCCGTGCCGGTGTTGGTCAGCGCCGCACTGGTGCGTATGGGCGCGGCCGCCGCGATGCTGCGTGGATCGGTAATGGCGACGCCGATGCCATTCGCGCCATACCGCGTAGGCTGGATCAGGAAGGAATCGCCCGCCACCGCCGCGCCGCTCGTGAGGCTGATGTTTAAACCGTCCACCGTTTGCGGCAAAGCCACGCCGGTGAAAACATTCACGTTGTCGCTAAGCCGCGTCAGCGTGAAATTGCCCCCGCCGTTGGCGGTGAGGCGGTAATCGCTGGTGGTGAGCCCGCCGACACTGGAGACGGCCGCCGAAATGCTGGCCGTGCCCGCGTTCGCCGGGCTATTCGGAAAAATGACTTGCGGCGTGGGCGCATTGAAAAACACGCCGCCCATGGCGCCCGTTAAATCCTGCCCTAGGCGATGTTGATCGTTGAAACTCATCGCCAGCGCCGTGGCAATGCGGCCCAAGGCGTTCTGCGCGGGATCGAGACTGGCGCTGCGGAAGCTCAGCAAGCCACCTAACTCGCCGCCGGTGATCAGCGACTCCGGCAGCCCGGCTTGCCCGCCGCCCGGCAGTGCCACCCCTAGGGTGAGCCGGGATGGATCTTCGCGCGAGGGGATGGCGGTCAACACGAAGGGTTGCGCGCCCACCACGAGCGGCTGACCGCTGCCGACAAAAACGTTGTAGGTGCCGTCGGACTGCGGCACCGTGGTGACGCGCACTTGCTTGTTGAGTTCGGAGATCAACTGGTCGCGCTGATCGAGCAAGTCGTTGGCCGGCTGCGTCGACCCGTTGGCCTGCGCCAGCACGATGCGTTGGTTGAGTTCTGAAATCTGCGTCGCGTAGGAATTGATCGCGGACACGGTACTTTGCAGTTGCGAATCGACGCCGTCGCGAATTTCATTGAAGCGCGCATCCAACGTCTGAAAGCGGCCAACCAGAGCCTGCGCCGAAGACAGCATGGCCTGGCGCGCCGGCATCGAGGCGGGATTGGCCGAGACTGCATTCACGCCGGCGTTGAAGTCGTTCATGGCGGTGGAAACGCCGACGCTGGGATCACCCAACAAATTGTCGACTTGCTTGATTTCGGCCGAATAGGCGTCGAGCTCCGAGAGCCGCGTCTGCGCCGACATCAACTGGCTGGAGAGGTACTGGTTATATATCCGCTGTATGGTCTGGACATTGGAGCCCTGACCGATGAAGCCCGCACCCGTGAATTGCGGCGTGTTGGTGCTCTGTATGGTTTGCTGGCGATTGAAGCCGGGCGTGGTGGCGTTGCTGATATTGTGCCCGGTCGTCAACAAGCCGGTCTGTGCCGTATTGAGGCCCGATACGCCAATGTTGAAAATACTGGTACCCATGGTTTTATCCGTTCAAAGTGTTAACGGCAAAAAAGCAAAAAACATTAGGCTTGTCATCCCGCCAAACCGGCACGCAGCGTCGCCCCGCCGATGATGCGTGTGAGCTTGTCGGCGTACATCGGGTCGGTGGCGTAGCCGGCCTGTTGCAAACCCTTGGCGAAGGCCGATGGGTCTTGCTGATTCAGCACACCGGCGTAGCGCGGATTCGAGGCGAGCAGATTGGCGTAGTCGTTGAAGGCTTCGGCGTAGGAGTGATAGGCGCGAAAGCGCTCTACGCTTTTCTGCGCCACGCCATTCACGTATTCCGTCGTCGGCGCCTCGGCCACAGCGCCACTCCAGGAGCGGCCGGCCTTGATGCCAAAAAGGTTGTAAGTCTGTTTTCCATCGGCATAGCGCAATTCGGACTTGCCCCAGCCGGTTTCCAGCGCCGCCTGAGCGATCATGAAGTGCGCGGGGATGCCGGTGGCGCGGCTGGCGTCCAGCGCGCTGGGCCAAAGTCGATTGACGAATTCTTTCGCCGGGGCCGGCACATTGGCCTCGTCTGCCGCTGCGCTGGCCTGCGCGGCCAAAGTCGCCGGCAGACTGGAGAACGGCGGATTCCTTGAGGGTGCGCTACGCAGCGGTAGATTGGAGGCAGCGGGCGTGTCATCGCTATCAACGCCAATCTCTGGCTGCACGGTTTGCGCAGCCGCGCTCGGCAGGCCACGCGCAAGCTGTTTTTCCATCAGCGCAGCCAAGCCCGTGGCGCCTTGCGTCGATAGCTTCTGCGCCAATTGCTGATCGAGCATGGATTGATACAGCCGCGTCTGCTCGTTGTCGAAAAGCCCTTCTTTGGGCGTGGCATCGCGCATGGACTTCAAGACCATTTGCAAAAACACCGCCTCGAACTGCTGCGCCGCGCCCTTCAGCGCCGCGCGCGGATCGCCCTTGGCCTGGTACTTCAGCGCCGCCAAGCCATTGGCATCAATCGAGAGCTGGTCAGCGATGTTGGCGACGGAGTTCATAGGCATGCTCAGATAATCTCAAGCTCGGCGCGCAAGGCGCCTGCTGCCTTCATGGCTTGCAAAATGGCGATGAGGTCTTGAGGATTGGCGCCCAGCGCGTTCAGCGCCTTGACGATCTCGGAGAGCGAGGTGCCGGCCTTCAGCGCCATGAGCGCCGCACCTTCCTGCTTGATCTGGATGTCGGACTTCTCGGTCACCACGGTCTGGCCGCCGGAAAGCGTGCCAGGCTGGCTCACCTGTGCTTCGCTGGTAACCGTGACCGACAGATTGCCGTGCGCCACCGCGCAGTTGTCGATGGCGACAGCCTGGTTCATCACCACCGAGCCGGTGCGACCGTTCACGATTACCTTCGCCGCCATCTGCATGGGCTGCATTTCGGTGTTCTCAATGCGGCCGAGGAAATTCACGCGAGCGTCCGGATCAAGAGGCGCATGCACCTGAACGCGGCGCCCATCCACACTTTGCGCCACGTTGCCGCCCATAGATTTGTTGATGGCATCGGTCATGCGCTGAGCGGTCCCAAAATCGCTGCTGTTCAATTCCAGATAAACAAAGTTGCCCTCGCCCACCGGTGTCGGCACCACGCGCTCCACGGTCGCGCCGGCCGGAATGCGTCCCGCCGAAAGATGATTCACCGTGACTTTGGAGCCGCCCGAAGAGGCGCCCGCACCGACGACCATGACGTTGCCTTGAGCCATGGCGTAGACGTTGCCGTCCCCGCCTTTGAGCGGCGTCATGAGCAGCGTGCCACCACGCAGCGACTTGGCGTTGCCCATGGAGGAAACCGTGATGTCGATCTGCTGGCCGGTTCGGGCGAAGGGCGGCAGCGACGCTGTCACCATCACCGCTGCGACGTTCTTCAACTGCAAGCTGGTACCGGGCGGCAGGACCACGCCCAGATTGGACAGCATGCTCTGCAAGCTCTGCACGGTGAACGGCGTCTGCGTCGTCTGGTCGCCGCTGCCATCCAGCCCCACCACCAGCCCGTAGCCGATCAACTGATTCATACGTACACCCTGCACCGAGGCGAGATCCTTGATGCGTTCGCTCCAGGTGACAGAGGACAGAAGACAGAGGGCAGAAAAAACCGCCCCCCGCACCATCGCCCTCATCACGTTAGATTTATTCGTCATATCTCTGTCCTCTGTCCTCTGTCCTCTGTCCTCAGTCCTCTGTCCTCTGTCCTCAGATCGGTAAGAAGGTCAGGAAAAACCGCGCCAGCCAGCCCATGACCTGGGCCGAGTCGATATAGCCATTGGCCTTGTATTCAACGCGCGCATCGGCCACCTGCGTGGAATTCACGGTATTGGCGCCGGTGATGGTGGCGGGATTGACGACGCCGGAGAAGCGGATGAACTCCTCGCCCTGATTAATCGCCACCAGCTTCTCACCAGACACAAGCAGGTTGCCGTTGGGCAAGGTCTCGATCACCGTCACGGTGATGGTGCCAGTGAAATTGTCGTTGGCCTCGCTCTGGCCCTTGCCCGAGAACTTGCTGGCGTCTTTGGCGTCGAGCGTCATGCCTTGCGCGCTCTTGCCGGGCAGGCCGAGGATGGTCGGCACGGAAACGGCAAAGGTCTGGCTGCGCTCGGCGGAGGAATCAGATTTCTTCGTCGCGATATTCTTCTCAATGATGTTGATGGTGATGGTGTCGCCGACGAAACGGGCGCGCCTATCCTCGAAGAATGGCCGCGCAGTCGACGCCTGATAGATCGCGCCGTTGTTGGGCATCACATCGTTGCGCGCCGCCGGCCGCGCCGTCATGGGCTGATGCACAGCGGTCGACGGTGTGGTGGTGATGCAGCCGGCAAGAACCATCATGCCGAACAATGCCGCGCAAACCCGTAGGGTGGGCAGCTTCGATTGTTGGCTATTCACGATTCACGCCTCACTCATGCTCACAACTGTGCCAGCTTGGCCAACATCTGGTCCGAAGTCTGGATGACGCGCGAATTGAGTTCATAGGCGCGCTGGGTCTGGATCATGTTCACCAGTTCCTCGACGACGTTCACATTCGAGGTTTCGACATAGCCCTGGTTGAGCACGCCCACCCCGTTGGTACCTGGTGTGTTGGGCGTGGCCGTGCCGCTTGACGCGGTTTCGAGATAAAGGTTTTGGCCCATGCTTTCGAGCCCACCCGGATTGACGAAGTTGGCGAGTTGAATCTGGCCGACTTGCACCGGGCTGGACGAACCTGGCTGCACAACGTTGATGACACCGTCAGTGCCTATCGTGACCGAGGTGGCGTTGGAAGGAATCGTGATAGCGGGTGACAGCGTGTAGCCGTTCGACGTAACGATCTGGCCCTGGCTGTCTTTCTGGAATGCGCCATCGCGGCTGTAGGCGGTGGTGCCATCCGGCAATTGCACCTGGAAAAAGCCCTGGCCTTGTATGGCGAGATCGAGGCTGTTACTGGTCTGGGTGAGATTGCCCTGGGTGAAAATGCGCTCACTGGCGATGGGCCGCACGCCGGTGCCGATTTGCAAGCCGGAAGGAATCTGCGTCTGCGCCGAGGAGGCGGCGCCGGGCTGGCGCAGCGTCTGGTAGAGCAAGTCCTCGAACACCGCACGCGCGCGCTTGAAGCCGTTAGTGCTGACGTTGGCGAGGTTGTTCGAGGTGATGTCCAGCTGGGTTTGCTGGGCATCCATGCCGGTCTTGGCGATCCAAAGTGAGCGAATCATGAAAACTCCTTACCGCAAGGATGTCGATGGAGACACCTGGACGGCTGCCGGGGCGTCAAAGTGGCGAAATTCATATCTTGTTGGTCTGAACAGATATTGCGTTGTGGCGTACGGATGCTCATGGGCTTATCGCGTGGCGAGTATCTGCGCGGCGGCACGGTCGTTGGTTTCGGCATTCGTCAGCAACTGTGTTTGCATTTCGAATTGGCGCGCCAGCGAAATCATCGACACCATCTGGTCGACCACATTCACGTTACTGCCTTCGAGAAAGCCGCCGGCAACACGCACATTGGCGTCCTGCGGCGCGGTGTTTCCATCCTTCAGGCGAAACAAGCCGTCGGCGCCGCGCACCAGATCAGCCTCGGGCGGATTCACCATCTTGAGGGTGCCGATCTGCGTGACCTGGTTGTGCGCGCCGCTGATGGCCTTGAGCGAAATCGTGCCGTCCTTGGCGATTTCGATTTCGTTGTCAGGTGGAATCGAGATGGGCCCGCCGTTACCCTGCACGGGTATGCCGCTGCGGGACTGCAGTACACCGTTCACGTTGGTCTCGAAGCTGCCGTTGCGCGTGTAAGCCTCCGAACCATCCGGCATGGCCAGCGCAAACCAGCCCTGGCCCTGAACGGCGACATCCAGCGCACGCCCGGTCTGCTGCATCGGACCGGCGCTGAAATCATTCACCACGCTGGCATCCACCACAAAAGCGCGCGTCGCCAGTGCCGCACTCTGTATCGGCACTGCGCGCAGGCGGTGCTCCTCGGCGCGATAGCCGGTGGAGGAAGCATTGGCGAGATTGTGCGCAACCGAAGCCTGGCGATCGAAGGTCGCCTTGGCGCCGGTCATGGCGGTGTAGATTAATTTATCCACGGTTACTCCTCACTGCTCAACCCTCACGCCCAACTCCTTAACGCAGGTTCACCAGGGTTTGCAATATCGCGTCCTGGGTCTTGATGGATTGCGCGTTGGCCTGGTAGTTGCGCTGTTGGGTGATCATGTTCACCAGTTCGCCGGTCAAGTCGATGTTGGATTCTTCGACGGCGGCGGATTGCAGCGCGCCGAGGCTGCCGCTGTTGGGGGCGCCGATGAGCGGCTGGCCGGACGCGGCGGTTTCCGTCCACTGGTTGCCGCCTATGGATTGCAAGCCGTTCGGGTTGGCAAAGTTGGCGAGCACGATCTGGCCGAGATTGCGCGACTGGCCGTTGCTATAACGGCCCTGCACCACGCCGTCGGACGCCACGCTCATGCCGGACAAGCGGCCCGAGGTATAGCCATCCTGCGCCATTTTGTTCACACCGAAAGTCGAGCCATATTGCGTCGAACTGTTGAAGTTGAGCTCAATGGAAAGATTGCTCGCGCCGTTGGTCAGGGTGTAGGCCAGCGCGCCTAGCGGCATCGCGGTGGTGAGCACACCGGCCGAATCGAAGGCCAGGGTGGTGGGGCCGGTCTGGCTCGCCGCCGCTGAGTCGAGAATGGTGTACATGCTCCAGGTGTTGGGGGCGGTCTTGCGGAAATACATCGACTGCACATGGGCATTACCGAGACTGTCGTACACCGTCATGGCGGTCGAGCTGTTATAGGTCGTCGAGTCGAGATAATTGAAGGCGCCGGGCACTGTCGAACGCGAATCGAGGTTCAAGCCGATTTGGCCGGTAGCCGTCGGTTTGGGCGTTAGATCGGCGCTGCTGATGAGGATGTCCTGCGGGCTGGACGGCACGATGACGCCACTGGCGTTAGCGGCATAGCCGGTCACCCGCGCACCGGCGGAATTCACCATAAAACCGTTCTTGTCGACCAGAAACTGGCCATTGCGCGAGAAGGTGATGGAACCATTGTTATTCATGCGGAAGAAACCAGCGCCATTCACCGCCACATCAAGTGGATTGTTGGTGACGCTGATGTTGCCCTGCGTGAATTGCTGCTTGACCGAAGAAATGTTCACACCAATACCGACCTGGCTCGCGCCGCCGCCGGCGATGGAGGCGGCATACACGTCGGAGAACTCGGCTGCAGAACCCTTGAAGCCGACGGTACCGGCGTTGGAAACGTTGTTGCTGACGGCATCCAATCCCTTCGCCGCCGCATTCAGTCCGCTCAATCCTTGTTGAAAGCTCATGCTGTTCTCCTTGCGTTGCCTTGTTACAGGATTTCCCTGATATCGCTCATCTTGAACATGCCCAGCGCGCCGACGTTGAGGCTGGCGCCCTGGCTGGAACTGACCACGCTGGAAACGATGCCTAGTTCCAGCGGCTTGGCGGCGACCTGGACATCGCCCCGCTGGGCCTTGATTGAAATGCTGTAGGCGCCATCGGCCGCCGTGGCGCCGCTATCTGTGCCGCCGTCCCAGGTGAAGCCGCGACTGCCCGCGGCGAGGCCGCCCAGTTCGATGTTCTTGACGACGACGCCGGAACTGTCCTTGATGCTCACGGTGACGCGATCGGCCGGCTCGGCGAGATCGACGCCGCCCACCGCCGCAGCGCCTTGCAGCGCGAGCGTGGCGCCCGGCACCAGCACGCCGTGACCGACCAGCGTGGCGGCCTGTAGCGCCTGGTTCTGATTCGAGCCATCGAGCAAAGCTTGCAAAGTGGCGTTGAGTTTGCTGATGCCATCGACAGTGCTGATCTGGGCAAGTTGTGAGGTCATTTGGGCGTTATCCAAAGGATTGAGCGGATCCTGGTTTTTGAGCTGAGTGACCAGGAGTTTGAGAAAGCGGTCCTGCGAAGCGCCCTCCGCCGTGGCGGTGGCTTTATTGCTCGCGGGGTTGAGGCCGGCATAGATGTCCTGCGCGGGGTTGCTGGTGATCGGGGTGATAGCCATGTCTGTTCCTTCGCTTATTGGCCGAGCGTGAGCGTCTTCTGCATCAGCGTCTTGGCGGTATTCATCACTTCGACGTTGTTTTGGTAAGCGCGGGATGCGGAAATCATGTTCACCATCTCCTCGACGACATTCACATTGGGCATGGTGACGAAACCTTGTTCATTGGCGGCCGGGTTCTTCGGGTCATACAACATCCGCCCGGGTGCGTTGTCCTCCACCACGGCGGTGACGCGCACACCTGTACCGCCGCCTTCCACCGGTTTGGCGGCGAACACCACCTGCTTGGCCTTGTAGGGCAGACCATCCGCGCCCGCCACGCTGTCGGCATTGGCGAGGTTGCTCGCCACGGTGTTGAGGCGTGCCGATTGCGCGGTAAGCGCGGAACCGGCGATGTTAAATACGTTGAGCATGCTCATGGCGACCGCTCCTCCTAGCCTGGCTATTGGGACTGCAATGCGCTTTGAATATTGCGCATAAATTGATTGACGAACGTGAGGCTGGCTTCGTACTGCACCGCGTTTTCGGCGAAAGCGGCGCGCTCCGTGTCGATATTCACCGTATTGCCATCGACGCTGGATTGCGTCTCAATGCGATAGAGCAGCGGCGCAGCGGCGGGGTTATCAACGGCAGTGCCGCCCAGATGACCGGATGCGGTGCGCGCCAGCGGTAGTGAGCCGCTCGTGCGCGCCGCGCCGTCGGCGCCTTGCAAGGCCGATATGAAATCGATATCGCGCGCCTTATAGTTAGGCGTGTCAGCATTGGCGATATTCGAGGCCAGCACTTCCTGGCGGTAAGCCCGCAGGTTCAGCGCTTGCTGGTGGAATTGCAGGCCGGTGTCGATTTGGTTGCTCATGAAAACCTCGTAGTGTCTGAGACTCGTAGTGCATCATCCATGCCAGGCATGCTAAAGCCCGTTCTCTCGCCGCAATGAGCCGATTAGCGGGGGAAATGAGGGGCATTCCTGCTGCAACTCAGGATCAGAGCGTTAGCGACCGGCAGCGCCTGTCGGCCGCCGGCAATTTTTGCCGCCACCTTGCGTGGCCAATCGATGGGTGCATGCCTACAACGCGTTATGTCGCCTTATTGCCAGCCACACGCAGTCGTGATTGAATGCCCTAACCCGAAACTCGGAACCACTCCATGCATTGCCTGAAAGCCCTAATGCTCCTTGCCCTGTTTGTGCTGCCGTTCGGCGCAACGGCGCGCCAAGAACCGGCCGAGGTAAAGAAAGTCGTCGAGGAATTCCTGCGCGTGCAAACCAAGGGCATGCCAGGGCAGGCGAGCTTCACGGTGGGTGGGATCGACGCCAATAACAACCTTGCCCCATGCCCTGCGCTCGAAGCCTTTCTGCCCGCCAATGCGCGGCCCTGGGGGCGCACCAACATCGGCGTGCGCTGTCAGGTTGAAGGCGGCTGGTCGATTTATGTGCCGGCAAAAGTCAAGGTGATGGGCGAGTATTTCGTCACCGCGCGCTCGCTGGCGCGCGGTCAGGTGATCGCCGCGGGCGATCTCACCAAACGCAGCGGCGACCTGGCGGAATTGCCCGCCGGGGTGATCACCGAAGCCGCCCAGGCAATCGGCTACTCACTCACCGTCAGCCTGCAATCGGGCCAGATGTTGCGCAGCGACAGCCTGCGCGCCCAACTCGCCGTGCAGCAGAACCAGAACGTGAAATTACTGAGTAAAGGTCAGGGCTTCCAGGTCGCCACCGAAGGGAGGGCGCTGAACAACGCCGCGGAAGGCCAGGTGGTGCAGGTCAGAGCCGCCAACGGCCAAACCTTGAGCGGCATCGCTCGTGCCGGGGGGGTGGTCGAGGTGTCTTACTAAGCCCGGAGGCTGGTGTATGATGCCCTTGCAATCGGTGCGTCTTGTAAGAATTTGTCCTAAAGTTTTTCAGCCAATAGCCGTAACAGCATTCAAGGTCACACCATTTAATAGTAAGGATACTGCCGTGAAAATTGACAACTCATTAGGTACCGTCGGTGGATTGCCCAACAGCGAACCCCGTCCGCGTGCCAATAAAGGTGCCAACGGTTCGGCCGCCGCGTCCGGCTCCAAGGTGGCGCTGTCTTCAATCGCCGCCAGCTTGCAGGAAGCCGAAGCCGCCCTCGCCAATACGCCCGTGGTGGACGCGGGCCGGGTCGCTGAAATCAAGCATGCCATTAGCGAAGGCCGCTTCCAGGTTGACGCCGCCAAGGTTGCCGACGGCCTGATCGAAAGCGTGCGCCAAATGCTCGCCTCCCAAACACCCAAGGCCTGATAGGCGGGCGTGGCGGGCGAAGTCAAGCTACAGAACCTCCTTCACGAGGAAGTCGCGCTGCTGCGTGATTTCCTCGCTCTTCTTCAACGCGAACAACAAACCCTGACGGATGGCGATATTGATCGCCTGTTGCCGCTCGCCTCCGAAAAATCCGCACTCTTCGGCCGCTTGGCCACCCTCAGCGAAGCGCGCAACAAATCGCTCGTCGCGCAATCGCTGCCCCCTGACCGCGCCGGCGTTGACGCCTGGCTCGCCGCCCATCCCGACGCCGCCAGTGCCCGAAAGCTTTGGGCGGAACTGCTCGCAATGACGCTTGAAGCACGCGAACTCAATCGCGTGAATGGCAGCCTCATCAACACCCGACTCGCCAACAACCAACAAGCCCTCACCACTCTCCTCGCCGCCGCCAACCAAGCCGCCCTCTACGGCCCCGACGGCCAAACGACGCCGATAGGCAGCGGGCGCAGTTTGGGAAGTTACTGAGAGGGTTTCGGGTTTCGAGTTTCGAGTTTCGAGTTGCGGGCTTCACCTCATGAACGACGCGCGCTGAAATTTTCCCAACGAAGTGCCAAGTCCCATTGCGCCAACCCGAAACCCGCAACTCGAAACCCGAAACCTTACCTAACCGCAACCCAAAACCTTATTTAACCGCCAACTCCTCCGGCACATCCGGCAGATTCGCTTCGATGAGTATGGTCACGCGGCGATTGCGCGCACGGCCTTCCAGCGTGTCGTTGGAAGCAATGGGGCGCTGCTCGCCGTAACCTGTCGCGGTGAGCCGTTGCGGGCCGACGCCCGAGTCGATAAACAAGCGCACCACGCTCGCCGCGCGCGCGCCCGACAACTCCCAATTGGAAGGAAACTGGCTGGTCTTGATCGGCGTCGGGTCGGTGTGCCCTTCCACCGTAACGGGAAATTCCGTGCGGGCCAGCACCTCCGCCACCGCGCGCAGCGCCTTCACCGCCGCCAGCTCCAGCTTCGCGTCACCCACGGCGAACAACACGCTGGCATTGATCTCCACCGTCACACCCTTGAGGCCCTGGGTGACGCGCACCTTACCTTCCTTGATGAGCGGCCCCAGCGCTTCGAGAATGTCCTTCGCAATGTTGCGCATCTTGTCGCGCAACTGGCGCTTTTTTTCCTCTTCCTTGCTGTTCTTGATCGGCACCACTTGCTTGGAGCCAACCTGCCCCTGCACAGAACGGCTGCCCACCGCCATGGCCGCACCGGCGGCGTTGATGTCGACATTGCGAAACGCTGACACCAGCGAATCCGACAGCACCCGATACTTGCCCTCATTCACCGACGAGACGGCGTACATCACCACAAAAAACGCAAACAGCAGCGTAATGAAGTCAGCATAAGACACCAGCCAACGCTCGTGATTTTCGTGTTCTTCAACGTGAGGGCGACGGGCCATGATGGAAATTAATTGTGGATTCCATCCAATAACGGCCTCGCCGCGCGAAGCTTGACCCTGACGCTCCGCTGAGCGGGTATTGTGCGCAAACAGCAGCCAGCGTAGGATGCATGCGAAACGCGTAAGGACAGGCCGAAGCCTCAAAACAACGTCCAGACAATCCGCCCAACGCCATACGCACCCGATAAGATTATTGGACAAACCCATCACGGAAGGCTCAACAATGAACAAGAGAAACAGTCACCTGCGCCGCCGGGCCGGAATATTGGTCTGTCCAATAACCTGTCGACTGTCGTTTTTGGCGTCGACTTCACGTTGAACAACAGCCCTGTTCAGTTGCGCTTCTCGGAGATCACATGCTCATCGCCAAGCGGATCATCAGTCTCGCCACTGTGCTTGTTACGGTCGCGTTCTCAGTTCCGGCCTTTGCAGGGCTATACACAGACGGCCTAAGCAGGTGTCTTGTTGAGTCGACTACGGCAGCCGACAAGCACGCTTTGGCCAGATGGATGTTCGCTACAGCTGCGCTTCACCCTGAGGTTCGCTCCATCGCGTCCATATCTCCTGAGGAGCGAGAAGAGATCAACCGCGGAATGGCGTCCTTGCTCGAACGCCTGCTTACCGTCGCCTGCAAGACCGAAGCGCAGAAAGCGCTTCAGTATGAGGGTCCGGCCACTATGGAGGCGAGCTTTCAAATACTTGGTCAGGTGGCAGGCCGCGAGTTGTTCAGCAATCCGCAGGTCGCCGCAGGATTGGCGGCAACGATGAGCTACGTCGACAAGCAGAAGTTGCGAGAGCTAGCTCCGAGCGGAAAGTGAGCGGTGCGGTCGTCTAACCATTCCATCGAGCGGACGTTCCAAAGGCCGCTTCGCGCCCTTTGGCCCGCCGCTCATGTCAAACGTTGGGCACCACGATAATCATGCACTCAAACACCGCGTCCTTATTGCCAATTGAGCACATGGCCTGCGAGCGCCATTTGGCGCGGTTCTCGGGGCAGTGCATCGCTATCGGGCTGCGCGCCGTCGCCGTCTCAGCGCGGCTTCTACAACGCGTGCTTCGTGTGTCAGTGCTCGGTGTGCCAAAC
>JAYUNL010000017.1:0-2735 GCA_043761745.1 Rhodocyclaceae bacterium | reverse complement strand
GCTCGGGCTACATCACTACGAGGGGCGCAACTGGCGCGGCTTCCACCATCATGCGATGTCTGTGCACCGCCGCCTACGGCTTCCTAATGCGCGAGCGGTTGTTCAGTAAAACAATCTCCGCTCGACTTAAAGCGCCTGCCATACCGCGAGGCTTCCGGCCGCGCGGGTCTGGCCCCGATGCAGCGTCACGTTCCCAACTCGATCGCCACCATGGCCTTCGGTCTCGGTCGCCTCATCGCTCGACGCCTGCCGTTGTGTCCGTGTTGCCGAACGCACGCTTACCGACAAGTTCAGACTTATTAGCACAGTTGAACTAGAAGTTGCATTCAATCGGCGGAACTATCCCTTCCTGCTCGATCGACAGCGATGCTTTGCCGTCCACGTAAGTGATGACCCAGATGCTGTCGAAGTCCTTGCCCCTCCAGTTCGGTGGATTACTCACCCCCAGCTGCGAGGCAAGGGCGGGAATCCCGACGTGCTCCCAGACGATTAGCACCGTACCGTGCTTTTGGAGCACATCCCCGGCAAGGGCGGAGAACGCACTTACGCCGAACTCAGTGTTGATTTTGACGTCATATTTCACGGCAAACGGAATGATTGTCTCCAACATCCGAAAGTGGGCGTTCGATTTTCCGATGGCGGTCGAGGTAACATAGAGATGGTCGGGTACATTGAACTTCCGATGCAGGACTGCCGGTAACAGCAGGGCGCGGTTCTCCCCTTTGCATGACAGGTTGTGGCCGCTCTCGGCCTTCTCACCGTGGCGGATGATCACTACTCTCAGGTTGTTGGCTGGCGCCGTGCCGGCAACGCTCGAAAAGGAAAGGGCGGCTGCGGCGATTCCGGATAGCAGAGGCAGCAAAGCATGTCTTTTCATCCAGCAACTCTTGTGTGGCAATCTAATTTGATTCGACCCTGCTTTGTATTAGAACTCGACCTGCAGCCGCACGTCCAGGATAGTTGGATCATCAGATACGTTACGCCGACGGCTGGTCACTTTAATGTAGTTGGCCATCACGCGCACGTAGCGACGCGCGTACCAATTGACGCCGAGCGTGACGTTACTCTCCTGCCCGCCCCGCACCAAGCCGTCGTCCAGGTTGAGGTGACTGAAGCGTGTGGTAACTTCCCACGCACCGGTGGGCTTGGCGGCTTTTATGCCTTTGAACACGCCGTCGCGATAACCGCGTGATTCACCGGTGAGTATCCAGCTGCCCGCCATATACCAGCCCTGGTAATCCACGTCCGGTTGGTTGGAATCGCGGCTGAGGTGGGAATGCATCCACTCCGACTGAACCGAAAACGGACCTTGCTTCCAGGCGCCTTCCAAGCCCAACTGATTGATTCTATTGACCGCTGTCACGGTCCCGGTCTTCAGCAGGGCCTTGTCGGTGGGCAGGGCTTCCGGGTGCACGCTTATCTTAACGCCACCGTTCGGTCGCTCCGTCGTCGCGGCCAGTCCCAAATGGACCAGAGAATCATCGTGATTAACCGGGCTCAAAGTGAACCGGGCGGCGGTGCCTGAGCCCTCGTCGCCGCTAATTGAAGAACCGAATTGCATTAATGAGAAGGTATGGTTCGTACCCAGATTCTCGAGTCGGACCCCCTTTCTGCGGGACAAGGGAAACGCTTCGGTTGGCAACGATCTTTCGATAAACGTAATATTGTTCGTGTTAATCAGCTCCTCAAGTCCGAACGGAACCTTAACCTGTCCAATTATGATCTCGGCCGGTTTCCAGCCGCTGTAGCGCAAGTAGGCATCCTTGAAGGCGCCGTGGCGGGCAAACTCGTATACAACCTTGGCAGACCATTCCGGATCAAACTCTGCGTCGAGGCCAATCTGCGCGCGGCGCACAATGAACCTGTCAACGAATTGCGCCTTGTCGGAATCGTGGCTGGCGTAGTCGAGATGCAAGCGGCCGATCGGTGTGAGTTCAAACGCACCCGCTCCCGCGGCCTTCGACGCCAGCATGGCGACGACCAAGGCTTTGACTTTAAATCGCACCGGCAGTCTCCAGAGTTGGGAGCATCGCTGAACTGCCATGCTCGGTGGCCTGCCGGGAAAGACCAATCATCGGGCGCCGTGTCTCATTTCGAACGCCGGACAGATCCAATTTGCGCAGCACCGGGAAGAAGTTGTTCTGCTTGAGCACAAGCCCAAGGCTCGCCGCCGCAATGCAGTATTTCGAACAGTAACTTGCACGGTGCTGGTGCAGGCTTCTTAGAATCTTGTCAGCGATTCCATTGGCGTTGGCTGACTTCGTCTCAACAATAAAAATGTCTTCGTCGACGTTAGTCGCGGCCGCCGCTGTTGCAAAAACCATGCGCGAATCGATCGTCATGCGTTCGCCGCCTTGTTTCGCCACCAGGCTGATTCGTTGATAGCGGACCTCCAACACGGGCTGCAGCACAAGATCGAACTCACGTCCGTACATCGCGTGGTATGTCTTATGTATAAACGTCATCGCCCGCTCATCCAGGACGCCGTACTTCTCGATGGGATACTCGAGGCGCTTCTTGACCGTGATCCCTCGCTTGTCCTTTAACTTGACCTCGACAAAACAGGCCTGCGCGTCATTGTATCTGCGGATGCGTACTTTGCAGCGCTGGCGCCGTCCCTGATGATGCTCGAAATAGGTAGTGCGTTCGTTATCGTCGAAATAGGTGGTGTCGTACGCGAATGCCCGCTTTCCTTGCATCTCCAAGATATCGAAGTACCGCGCAAAAAGTGGGAT
>JAYUNL010000016.1:0-2680 GCA_043761745.1 Rhodocyclaceae bacterium | reverse complement strand
AGATGACTCTGCGTCATACAGTCATTCAATCACCTTCGTCGCCTGCACCAGTATCGAGCCGGGAATCTTGAGGCCGAGCGCCTTCGCGGTCCTGCCGTTGATGATCAATTCAAATTTCGTGGGCTGCTCGACGGGCAGGTCAGCAGGTCTGGCACCCTTGACAATCTTGTCCACATAAGTCGCCGCCCGCCGGAATTGCTCGGCGCGGTTCGATTCGTAGCTCATCAGTCCGCCTGCCTCTACGTAATCCCGATTTGCCCAAATGGATGGCAGTCGATTTTTCGCTGTCAGCTCTACGATCCGGAGCAATTGCTGGGTGAAAAGCCCGTCATTCGCTACGATGACCGCGCCGGCGCGCTTCGTGGTGATCGTGGCAAATGCGTTCTCGATTTCCTGCGAAGTCCGTGCTTCGACAGGCAGAATTTTCACGTTTTTCTTCAGCGCTGCCGCTTGTATGTTTTTCAGAATCAACGGATGGTTCGAGTTGACAGGATTCATCAGGATGGCCACACGGGACAGCCTGGGCACCATGTCGTGCAGCATCTCCAGGTGCTTGAGACTGAGCTCGGTGGCGAGGCTCGCGAGTCCGGTAATGTTACCTCCCGGCCGCGCCAGACTTTTGACCAGGCCGTTGCCGACCGGATCGGCCACGTTTACCATGACGATGGGTATCGTGCTGGTTGCTTTCTGCGCCGCGCCGTGGGAGCCCGCTCCCAGGGTCACGATGACGTCAACATTCAGTTGCACCAACTCCGCCGCCAAGCCAGGAAGACGTTCGGGCTTGCCTTCGGCATGACGCCACTGAATCTCCAGGTTTTTGCCCTCTATATAGCCGAGTCCGCGCATCCCCTGGGGAAATCCACTGAAACGGTCGAGAGTATCCGGGCGACCCGCAAATGTCAGAAAACCGATGCGCAAGACTTTACCCTGCTGTTGGGCGAAGCAGCCGAACGGCGCTGCGAGTGCGCCGGCTCCAAGCACGATGATGAGTCTGCGGCGTGCAATCACTCAATCACCTTCGTCGCCTGCACCAGTATCGAACCCGGAATTTTGAGGCCGAGGGCTTTGGCGGTTTTCATGTTGAGCACGAACTCGAACAATGTTGGCTGCTGGATAGGAATATCGCCGGGCTTCGCGCCCTTGAAAATCTTGTCCGCGTAGGCAGCGGCACGCCGATACAGGTCTGAATAGTCTGAAGCATATGAAATCAAGCCTCCAGCTTCGGCGTAATTGCTTCCGCCGTATGCCGCCGGCAGGCGATGCTTCGCGGCATATTCGACGATGCCTGCTCGTGAAGCGAGATTCGTGCTGTTAGCGCTGACGAGCAACCCTTGCGCTTTGTTGCGCGCCAATATCTTGAACGCGGCCGCAATCTCTTCGGCGTTGCGTGCGGGCGCGCGAATGGATTGAAGTTGAAGTTTGCCGCAGTCGGATTCAAACCGTGTGAGAGTTAGCATATTGCTCTGGTTGTTCGGGTCGTAGAGCAACCCCACGCGGTGCATCCGCGGCAAGAGCTGGCGCAGCAAATCCAGACGTTTGGTGTTAAGTTCTGAGCCTATGCCGGTAAGTCCGGTGACATTGCCACCGGGGCGCGCCAATGCGGCGGCGAGACCGCTGCCCACTGGATCGCCAGCGGTCGTGAGTAAGATCGGTATTTCGCGGGTGGCCTTGCTCGCCGCCACAGCCGACGGGGTGCCCGATGAAACGATCACGTCGACTTTCACTGCCACCAACTCTGCAGCCAATGCCGGGAGGCGGGCGAAGTCAGATTGAGCAGACCGAAGCTCCGTCACGTAGTCCCTTCCTTCGGCGTAGCCGAGCGCGCTCATGCCCGCCTTGAACGCATCGAACTGGGGGAGGAAATAGGATTGCTCGCTTTCCAGGAGAAATCCGATGCGCCGGACTTTGCGCTGCTGGGCGAAAGCCGCAAGCGGCGCGGCAAGTACACCCGCTCCAATCGCAATGACAATTCTGCGGCGCGCAATCACTCGATGACCTTTTCGACGCGCAGCAGCAGTTCCTGCGGAATGGTGAGGCCCAGCGCTTTTGCCGTCTTGCCATTGATGAACAGGAAAAATCGCGTCGGCTGCTCGAACGGCAATTCGCCAGGCTTGGCGCCTTTGAGAATCTTGTCCACGTAAACTGCCGCGCGGCGAAAATTGTCGATTATGTTGGGACCGTAGCTCATCAGGCCGCCCGCCTCGGCATACTCGCGGATCGAATAGATCGAGAGCAGCCGATGCTTGAGCGCCTGCCCGGCGATCTGGCCTAGTTGCTGGGAGTAGAAAGTATCGTTCAGAGCGATTACCCCACCGGCCTTCTCATTGACCAGCATCTGGAATGCACGCGCAATGTCCTGCTCGGTCGACGCTTCGGCCAGGATAATATGGATGCCGGTCTTCTGTGCAGCCGAAATGACGCGCACCAGTTGCGCCGGGTGGGCGACGTTGTCAGGATTCAGCAACACGCCGACCCGCGATAACTTTGGCGATGCCGCTCTCAGCAGTTCAAGGTACTTCGCCACGAAGTCGGCGCCGCTGTCGGACAGGCCCGTGAAGTTGCCGCCGGGCCGCGCCATGCTGGCGGCATAGCCGCTGGCCACCGGGTCCGCCGTTACCGTGATGACGATCGGTGTCTTGGGCGCCGCCTGCTGCAATGAGCGGTACGTGGCCGAGCCCGT
>JAYUNL010000015.1:0-43388 GCA_043761745.1 Rhodocyclaceae bacterium | reverse complement strand
CGCTATAGAGAGCGGGCGGCGGCACCGTGGATAACCGCAACCAGCAGGGGCCCACTTAAGAAACCCAAAATCCTGTCCTAACAAACCGGGCCACCTCTGCTCACGCTGCTGCCTATCAACACCGCCGACATGGAAGCGACATTACGGGCGACCTCGCAATCAGAGACCCCCAATCTGCACTGATTCCAATTTCAATTTAACCGTGCCATTTTGTAGGTGCGCCCCGTTGACAATCTCAGGACAGGCGTAAGGCGTAGGATGGGTGGAGGTCGGCGTAGTTTGCCGACAGTAACCCATCATTAGGTATCCAATTGATGGGTTACGCGCCCAAAGAGCCGGGCGCTCCACCCATCCTACAGGTCACTTTTGAAATGGAAATGGAATGACACATCATGGTCACCGATACCAAAACAGATATTCTGTCCAAAGTCGAGAAACTGCCGCCGCTGCCTGGCGCCATGCTCGATCTGCTGCGCTCGTTTAACAACGAAGACATCAACGTTGCCGAGTTGGCGAAAAAAGTCGGCCGCGATCCGCTGCTGACGGCACGCGTGCTCAAGGTGGTCAACTCGCCGTTCTATGGCCTCGACGGCGCAGTCTCGAGCTTGCCCGAAGCCGTCATGGTGCTAGGCTTCTCCAACGTGCGCAGCCTGGCGCTGGTCGCCTCGCTGACCGGCGCATTTCCGATGCAGTCGCACGGTGCGGCGAATCCGCGGCGCTTATGGATACACAGTTTCTGTTGCGCGATTTGCGCGCAGCTTCTGGCTGCCCGTACTCAAGTCGATGCGGAAACCGCTTTCACCGCCGGGCTGCTGCACGATATCGGCCGTATCGCCATGCTGGCGCTGTGCCCGGCTCAGTTCGCGGAGGCCTTGGCCTTGAAGGCCGAGCAAGGCATCGGCCTGGGTACGGCGGAAGAGCAGGTGCTGGGGATAAACCACGCCGCCTTCGGCGCCCGTTTGATGGAACGCTGGCGCTTGCCCGAGCCCTTGGTGCGCGCGGTGGAATTTCATCATGCGCCGGACATCGAACCTACCAGCCGGCTCACCGATCTGATCAACCTGAGCAACACCCTCGCGCATGCTTGCGTGCACCATACGCTGCCTCAATTCATCGCAGCCGAGGCGCCCAACGGCGCCATCATGCGCCTGGGGTTGACGCGTACCGCCTGCGCCGAGGCGCTCGACACGGTGGACTCGCAACTCACCTCAATCAGCGCGGTGCTGGGCTAAGAAAAAAAGTGGAGCAATCACTATGACGGAGGCGGCTATCCTTTCTGCGACCGACGCGCCGGGCGTCGAAGACCAGCAATGCACTCTGCTGTTCGTCGACGACGAGGCGAACATCCTGTCCGCGCTCAAGCGCCTGTTCCGCCCTTCCGGCCATCGCGTGCTCACGGCGGAAGGCGGTGAAGAGGCCATCGCCGTTCTGGAAAAAGAGCGTGTCGATCTGATTATTTCCGACATGCGCATGCCGGGCATGACAGGTGCGCAAGTTCTGGCCACGGCGCGCAGCCGCTGGCCGGATGCGGTGCGCATCCTGCTCACCGGTTACGCCGATATCAACTCCACGATCGAGGCGATCAATAGCGGTCAGCTCCATCGCTACATCTCCAAGCCCTGGGACGACAACGAAATGATGTTGATCGTGCGCGAGGCGCTGGAGCGTAAGTCCCTGCTTGGCGAAAAAGCGCGGCTGGAAGCGCTCACGCAGCAACAGAACGAGGAACTCAAGACCCTGAATAGCAGCCTGGAACACAAGGTGGCCGATCGCACCCAGGAGCTTGCCACCGCCAACGAGAAACTCAAGGTGGCTTTCCTCAACACCATCAAAACCTTTTCCAACCTGATTGAATTGCGGGGCGGCCAGATGGCCGGCCATTCGCGGCGCGTCGCCGACTACGCGCGGCGCATAGGCACGCAGATGCATCTCTCGCATAACGACCTACAGAATCTGTTCTTCGCTTCACTGCTGCACGATATCGGCAAGATCGGCTACCCGGACCCCTTGCTCACCAAACCGCAAAATACCCTGACGGCCGACGAGCGCAACGAGGTGGTGAAGCACCCCGCCAAAAGCGAGGCCTTGCTGATGGGCCTGGAACAACTGCGCGGCGCAGCGCGTCTTATCCGGCATCACCACGAGCGTTGGGACGGTGGCGGCTACCCGGACGGCCTGGCTGGCGCCGCCATTCCGCTGGGTGCGCGCATACTCTCTGTCGCCAACGAATATGACGGCGCACAAAATGGCTTGCTCTTCGCCAAGCGCGCCACGCCGGAAGAGGCATTTAATTTTCTGCATGGCGGCCGCGGCAAGCGGCACGACCCGGCGGTGCTGGACGCTTTCGAGGCCATGCTCAGCAGTACGAAAAAGGTCGAGCCGGAAGCGCACCCGCTGCACTCCGAGCAACTCCAGACCGGCATGATGCTCGCCAAAGATCTGGTGACGCGCGACGGCGTGCTGTTGCTGTCCCACGGCTATCTGTTGGATGAGACGCTGATCCAGCAGATACACAGTTATGAATTGAGCGAAGGCTATAAGCTGCGCGTCTACGTGAGCGAAGGAAAATAATCATGCTCGCGCCAAAGCTCTTGCTGGTCGACGACGAGCCCTCCATCCTGAGCGCCTTGGTGCGTCAGTTACGCCTGGTGAATCGCAGCCCACACCCCGCCTACAAGGTCGAAACCATGACCAGCTCGCTGGCAGCCCTGAAACGCGCCGAGGAAACCGCCTTTGATCTGGTCATTTCCGATTACCGCATGCCGGAAATGGACGGTGTCGTTTTCCTGCGCCACTTTCGCGAAATTCAACCCAATGCCGTTCGCATGGTGCTCTCTGGCATGGCGGATATGAAAGCCATGGTCGGCGCCATCAACGAAGCGGGCATCGCACGCTTCATCGCCAAACCATGGAATGACGCCGAACTGACATTCGCCGTCGAAACCGCGCTCAAGGAGCGCGAGCTACTGCTGGAAAATCAGCGGCTCGCCGACGAGCTGCGTCAAATGCGCGGCCTGATGTCGCGCCAGGAAGCCGAGCTGAGAAGGCTGGAGCGCGAGTGTCCGGGCATTACCAAAGTCAATTGGGGGCCGGACGGCTCAGTTATGCTTGACGGGATCGACATAGACTCCTAGGAGCCTAGAAGTCCGTTCAGGCAGCGCTGGCCACCGCCTCCGCCTTGGTTTGTTCGATAGGCACATAGACGCGAAAGGTGGTGCCCTTGCCTAATTCGCTGTCCACCTCGATGCGCCCGCCGTGATTGGCGATAATGCTGTAGGAAACCGACAAGCCCAGGCCGGTACCCTCGCCCACCGGTTTGGTGGTGAAGAAGGGATCGAAAATGCGTTTAAGGTTCTCCGCCGAGATGCCGCTGCCGGTGTCGTTGACGGCGATCCACGCCCAGCGTTCGGATATGCCGGTCGACACGGTGATGACGCCGTTCTTGTCGATGGCATGCGCCGCATTCACCAACAGATTCATGAAAACCTGGTTGAGCTGCGAGGGCATGCATTCGACCTGCGGCAGGGCACCGTAGTTCTTGACCACCTGCGCCTTGTATTTGATCTCGTTGGCGACGACGTTGAGCGTGCTGTCCAGACACTTGTGCAGGTCCGTCCACTGCCATTCTTGCTTGTTGTCGACGTGCGAAAAATCTTTCAGGTCCTGCACGATTTTCTTGACTCGCTCCAGGCCTTCTTTGCTTTCCGTCAGTAGACAGCGAATATCGTCCTTCATAAAGGTGAAATCGACCTCACGCTTCAGCGTGGCGACCGATTCCAGGATAGCCGCCGGCGTAGCGCCGTTGGCCGCAGTCTCGTCGCAGGCTTCCGCGAGCCGCAGCAGGTCGCGCACATAGTTTTCCAGCGTGCCTAGGTTGGAATGCACAAAGCCAACGGGATTGTTGATCTCGTGGGCCACGCCGGCCGCCAACTGGCCGATGGAGGCGAGCTTTTCCGATTGCAGCAACTGGCCCTGCGCCTCTTCAAGCTTGGCGATGAGACGCCGCTGCTCTTCCTTTTCGCGCCCCAGTTCGTCGATGGCGCGCACCAGCCGCTGTTGGAACAGCGCGGTATCGGTGTAATCGAACAAGGTGACGCAGACATACTGCACATCGTCGGCGCAGTCCTTCACCGGCAAGAAGGTGCAGCTTTGCTGCATGGCATCCACACCGCCGGTCACGGGCCGGCTATGACGAAAGCGAAACAGATAGGGTCGCTGCTCCCACGATGTGAAGGCGTAGTTCTTCAGCACGAATACATTGTGGATTTTCTTTTCCAGCCATTTCGCCGGAAGCTCGGGAAACAACTCGAACAGCTTGTGGCCGAGCACCTTGTCCGCACTGTGGCCGCTGTGTGTGGCCATGAAGCGATTCCACAAGACCACGCGCATCCCCGCGTCCACCCCGAAGATACCCACCTCCAGATGATCCACGACAAAATCGAGCAGCTCTAGGGATTCGCCGCTGCTCATAAGCAGTCCTCCAAAAAGCGGTCCAACGCGTCGCCCATGGCGCGGATTTCCTCCTCGGCCATGAGGATCACCAAGTGGCAGGCGAAGCTGCGTTTCTCCAGGCGGAAATTCACTTCAACCAACAGCGCGCTGCTCCAGGAGACGTCCTCCGCACGCAACAGCGCATCGGCCGGCACCTTGTCTGCCATCAACGACGGGGCAGAAAAACCGATATCGATGAATAGCTGCTCGGCGATGCCGCCGAGACAGGCGCCCACCAGGATGTTGGTGACATCCAGCAGCAATTCGATTTCGGCGACATGGTCCAGCTTCTGGTCGTAGCCCATCAAATCGGCCAGATCGTTACAGCGCTGCTCGCCGTAAAGCACGATGGCTTCGCCGCGCATGTGGCTGTGAAAAGCTTGGCGCACAGCAGTGATCTGGCCGCCATCGACGAGTTTCGCCAGCGCGCCGGCCATGTCGTCCGCGTCGAGAATAAGGATACGTGGAATGGAAAGCTGCACGAACTGGTCGAAGACCTGGGCAATCGACGCGCCGGCCTGGCCCATACCGATGTTGGCGATTTCCTGCAAAGCCTCTTGCTGATCTTGTGTAAGCATGGGTTACACCACTATTCCGTATTGGCGCAGCACTGCCTCGATTTTTTGCGCATCGATTGGCTTCTTGATGAAATCGATGGCGCCCAGGCCCAACACCCGCTCTCGCGCCAGCGGCTGGACGTCCGCCGAGACGACGACGACCAGACAATTGAGATCCTCGCTGCGCAAGGTTTCCAGCACCTTGTAGCCACTCATATCGGGCATGGTCAGGTCGAGAAACATCACGTCTATGCGCCCGGTTCGGTAGGCCGCCAAGGCTTCTACGCCGTTAGCGGCCTGCGTAATCTCAACGTCCCACTCGGACGGCAGAGATCTGATTAGCATCTTGCGCGCCATGGGCGAATCGTCAACAACAAGCACCGATACAGTCATGTTCTTGGCCTCGAAAAATCGCCGGCTTGCAGGGACAACAGCCGGCACTTTCTAAAATTAACGGCCGGGTCCGCGGCCCCTTGAGCGCAGTACGGTAAACCAAGCGACCCAGGCAGGGTGAAATCGAGAAACATCATATCCACATGCCCCGCGCCTAGGGCAGCGCTTTGACCCGCATCTTACGCGTCATAGAAGCGTCGTCAACAACCAGCACTGCTACAGTCATATTCTTGGCCTCGAAAAATGCGCTGCTCGGACTACACTCGGCGCTTTCCTTGATTAACGGCCGGATTGGCCGCCACTTAAGCGCCACGCGGGAAGCAAGCCGCCAGGCCGCACGCGTCCAACCTTCGGCGCGGTCAGACCTGCTCAACACTGTCGGTCGACATGGCGACCACCCGGTTGCGACCCTCATGCTTAGCACGATAGAGCGCGGCATCGGCCACAGCGATCAGTTGCACCGGCGATGTTTTAGGCGACGGAACGAACGTTGCCACGCCGATACTGACGCTGACGTGCTTGGCGACATCGGAGCCGGAATGGGGCATGTCCAGGCGCGCAATCGCCGCGCAAATACGCTTGCCCACGACCATGGCGCCCTCTAGCGCCGTGTTGGGCAGGATGACGGCGAACTCCTCGCCACCGTAGCGGGTGGACAGATCGCTCACGCGCAGCAACTCGCCCATCATGGCATTGGCGACAGCCTGTAAGCAGGCGTCGCCCTGTTGGTGGCCATAGGCATCGTTGTAGCGCTTGAAATAATCCACATCCAGCATCAGCAGCGACAAGGGTGCCATCTCGCGCATGGTGCGACGCCATTCGACGCTCAAGGTATCGTCGAAGCAGCGCCGGTTGGCAAGCCCGGTCAGTCCGTCGCGCGTGGCCAGCTTCTCGAGGGCGACTTGCGCTTCTTCAAGCTGGACAATCAATTGGCTCTGCGCCGCTTTCTCTTTATCCAGTGCGTGGATAGCGTGCGTCAGGCGGTGCTGATAGATCGCTGTATCGGTGACATCGAACAAGGTGACGCAGACTTGCTCGACGATATCGTTGGCATTCTTGACCGGCAGGAAGGTGCAGTTTTGCTGCATGGCATCCACGCCGCCGGTGATCGGTCGATTGTGGGTGAAGCGGAACAGATAGGGCCGCTGCTCCCAGGAAGTGAAGGCGAAGTTCTTCAGCACAAAAACATTGCGTATTTTCTTTTCCAGCCATTTCGCCGGAAGTTCGGGAAACATCTCGAACAGCTTGCGACCGACCACCGCTTCAGACTTATGACCGCTGTGCTGTTCCATAAAGCGGTTCCACAACATGATGCGCAACTCGGCGTCAACCGCGAAGATGCCCACATCGAGCCGGTCGACAACGAAATCGAGCAGATGTCCCGGTTCGCTTTGGCCCATCAGTACGCCGCCAGAAAGTGGTCAAGTCCCGCCGCCAGAATATCCACTTCGCCTTCGGTCATGAGCATCACGAGATGGCAGGCGAAGCTGCGCTGTTCCAAACTGAAATTTACTTCCAGCAGGAGTGCGTTGTCCCAAGACGCCTCTTCGATACACAGCAAGCGCTCGACCGGAACACCGTCAGCCAGCAACGATGGCGCCGAAAAGCTGATTTCCGAGCTCAATTGCTCGGCGATGCCGCGCAGACAAGCGCCAATGAGAATGTTGCTCACGTCGAGCAAGAGCTCCAGCTTGGTGGCGTGATCGGGCATGCCTTCATACCCCATCAGGTCGGCCAGGTCGTCGCAGCGCTGCCCGCCATAAATGGCGATGGCTTCGCCACGCACACGACTGTGAAAGGCCTGGCGCACCGCAGATACCTGGCCGGCACCCACGGTGCGCGTCAGCGCTGCACCCAGATCTTCCGGCCGCAGCGCCAGAATGCGCGGGATGGACAACTGAACGAAATGGTCGAGCACTTGCGCGATGGAGGCGCCCGCCTGTCCCATGCCGATGTTCACGATTTCTTGCAAGGCTTCCTGCTGTTCCTGATTTAACATGCCTGCCCCCGCTCTAAACCGCGATGCCGTATTCGCGCAAGACCACGTCGATTTTGTAAGCGTTCACCGGCTTTTTCAGAAAAGCGATGGCGCCCATGCCCAGCACGCGTTCCAGCGCGAGCGTTTGGATGTCCGCCGAGACGACGATGACCCGGCAGTTGAAGCCTTCGCGTCTTAGCGCCTCAAGCACCTGATAGCCGTCCATGTCCGGCATGGTGAGGTCCAGAAACATCACATCGACCTTGCTCGAACGGCAGGCCTCAAGCGCTTCGACACCGCAGGCGGCCTGGGCGATCTCAATATTCCAGTCGTCGGGCAGCGCTCGGATAAGCATCTTGCGCGCCAAGGGCGAATCATCAACAATCAGGACGGATACGGTCATTGTCTAATTCTCATATTTATCGTCACAGGGCGTCCGGCAACCACCGCTTGTAGAAGTCGCCTCCCCCCTGTTTACGGAAAAATTTCCGTTCCCTTTAGGACTGCCGCGACAAACCCGCGGCGCACTGCCAGAAACCCCTGGGGTGGAAGGTATAATCCTTAATCCTGAAGTGTTTTCTAGGTTGATCCGGCAATTGACCGCTCGTTGGACCATTCAACCTAAAAACCGCAGTTGACCGCTTACCTCTCCTTGGAAAACCGCATGGATACTGGCGCTTGTGCCTTCGATTCACTTCACCCGAGGGGTGAGCGCGCTACGCACCCGAGTGTGCGGCTGGCAGGCCGTCTGGCCGCGTTGCTCGTCGTAGCAGGGGCCGGTCCTGCGTCCTCCTCGCGCCTTTCCAGCCGACCCGCCAGCCGCACACTCGGGTGCGTCCAACTGCGGTTTTTAGGTTCAAACGCATGGCCCTGAATTTCTTGCCGATATTTCTGAACATCGCCCAGCAACGCTGCGTCGTCGTCGGTGGCGGCGCCGTGGCCTCCCGTAAGGCCAGCTTATTGCAGGACTGCGGCGGGCGCATTGTGGTGGTGGCGCCCGAACTGGGCGAGGCGCTGCACAACGAGTTCAAACTGGGCCACATCGAATACATCGCCGAGCACTTCGACGCCAAGCACCTAGACAGCGCCACCGTGGTTGTCGCGGCAACCGATGACCGCACAGTGAACAGGGCCGTTTCCGAAGCCGCTCGCGCACGCGGCATCCCGGTCAACGTGGTGGATGATCCGGCGCTGTGTTCCTTTATTTTTCCGTCCATCGTCGACCGCTCGCCATTGGTGATCGCGGTTTCCACTGGTGGCGCTTCGCCGGTGCTGGCGCGGCTGATGCGCGCCAAACTGGAAACGATGATCCCGGCGGCCTATGGGCGCCTGGCGAGTCTGGCCGAGCGTTTCCGCGAGCGCGTCAAACAACGCCTGAGCGACGCCGCACAACGCCGCATCTTCTGGGAAAATGCGCTGCAAGGGCCGGTGGCCGACGCCATGCTGGCCGGCCGCGAGGGCGCCGCCGAAACGCGGCTGGAACAGGAACTCGCCGGCACCGCCGATGCAGCACCACGCGGCGAGGTTTATCTGGTCGGCGCCGGCCCCGGCAATCCGGATCTACTGACCTTCCGCGCACTGCGCTTGATGCAGCAGGCCGATGTCATTGTGTACGACCATTTGGTGACGCCGGCCATCGTCGAGCTGGCGCGACGCGACGCCGAACGCATCTACGTCGGCAAGGAGCGCAACAACCACACGCTACCGCAAGAGGAAATCAATCACCTGCTGGTACGTCTGGCGCAGGAAGGCAAGCGTGTGCTGCGCTTGAAGGGCGGCGACCCGTTTATTTTCGGACGTGGCGGCGAAGAAATCGAAACGCTTTCCGCCCATGGCATCCCCTTCGAAGTGGTGCCTGGCATCACCGCCGCGGCCGGCGTCGCCTCCTACGCCGGCATCCCGCTCACGCACCGCGACTATGCCCACGCCTGCGTTTTCGTCACCGGCCACCTCAAGGACGGCAGCATGAATCTGGACTGGGACGCCCTTGCCCGCCCCGACCAAACCATTGTTTTCTACATGGGTCTGCACGGCCTGCCGGTGCTGTGCCGCGAACTGATTGCGCACGGCCTGGCGCCAACCATGCCAGCGGCGGTGGTACAACAAGGCACCACACCCAAGCAGCGTGTACTGATAGGCACGCTAGAAGATTTGCCGCAACGCGTGGAGGCCGCGCAACTCAAACCGCCGACGCTGATCATCGTCGGCGAAGTGGTGAAGTTGCATGACCGCTTAAAGTGGTTCGACCCTGGCGTTGTATAGCCCCGTAGGGTGGGCAGCTTCTCTGCCCACGTGTTTCCTTCGTTCGACCAACTCTCGCGTGGGCAGCGAAGCTGCCCACCTTACAAGCTAACCGTAGCGCAACTTCATCAGAAGTACCGCACCTGCCAGCAGAAAAGTAATGCTATTGGCGATGATGATGGGCCAGGAGTGCAACAGCAGGCCATACGCCAGCCACAGCGCCACCCCCGTCGTGAAGATGGCATACATGCCCAGCGAAATGTCGTGAGTGTGGCGCGTGCGCCAGACCTGCCACGCCTGAGGAATGAAGGCGGTGGTGGTGAGCGCTGCTGCAACACTGCCGACCCAATCAACCGGCGCCATGTCAGCCGGGCTCCCGCGCCCCGGTCAGCGGCCAGCGGCCATCGAGAATGCGTTCGGCCCATAACAAAGCGGCGATACTCTTGCCATCGGTAATGAGGCCTTCACGCACGGCGTCCAGCGCTTCTTCCAGGCCGAGTTCCAGCACTTCCAGAAACTCGCCTTCCTCCAGCGCCGCGCCAACATGACTCAAGCCGCGTGCGAAAAATAGCTCGATGCGCTCATTGGAATAACCGATGCAGGGATGCATGACACCGAGGTAATGCCATTCACTGGCGACATAACCGGTTTCTTCTTGCAGCTCGCGGATGGCACAGAGGAGGATGTCTTCGCCGGCGTCGATTTTGCCGGCGGGAAACTCCAGGAAGACGCGGCCTACGGGATAACGGAACTGCCGCTCAAAGACCAGCTTGCCGTTACCCAGCAGCGCGATCATGACCACCGCGCCGGGATGGGTGATGTACTCGCGGGTGCTCTCGCTGCCGTCAGGCAGGCCCACACGGTCGCGCTTGACCTTGAGCAGCCTGCCCGAGAACACCTCCTCGCTGGCGAGGCGGGTTTCGAGCAGGTTTGTATCTTTAACTACCGCCTCTTTCACTGGCCCGTCAGGATGGAATAGGTGGCATTGGTGCTGACTTCCAGCACTATGTTGGGCATCAGCCCCAGCAGCGCGACCAGGATGCCGTTGATGGAGAGCAGCAGGCGCATGTCGCCGGGCGCCTCGAGCGGCGCATGGTCGGTCGGCGCGTCGAAGTACATCAGCTTCACGACACGTAGGTAGTAGAAGGCGCCCACCACCGAGAAAGCCACGGCCAGCACCGCCAGCCACGTATAGCCGGCATTGATGACCGATTCCAGCACCATGAACTTGGCCCAGAAGCCAATAAAGAATGGCATGCCGGCCATGGAGAACATCAGCATCATCATCATCGCAGCGAACCACGGACTACGCTTGTTCAAGCCTTTAAAATCTTCCAGCCGTTCGGCCTCGAAGCCGGCGCGCGACAGCGCCAGGATCATGCCAAATGAACCCAGGCTCATCAGCACATAAGCGAACATATAAAACAAGGACGCGGAATAAGCATTCCACACATTGCCAAGACGACCGCCGACCACACCCGAGAGCAGGCCCAGGAGCATGTAGCCCATATGCGCAATGGCTGAATAGGCGAGCATGCGTTTGAGATTGCTTTGCATGATCCCGGCGAGATTGCCCAAGCCTATGGACAACACGGCCATCACCATCAGCATCTGCTGCCATTGCTCAACCAGATCGAACAAGCCCAGAACCAGCACCCGCACGACCATAGCGAACGCGGCGATCTTGGTGGCCGAGCCGATAAACAGAGTCACCGCCGTGGGCGCACCGTGATAAACATCGGGTATCCACATGTGGAAAGGCACGACACCCAGCTTGAAGGCCAGCCCAGCGACAACGAAGACCAGGCCGAACAGCAACACGGTCTTGCTGCCACCCATGGAGAGCCGCTGGCCGATTTCCATGAGGTCGAGCGTGCCGGTGGCGCCGTAGATCATGGACATGCCGTAGAGCAGCATGCCGGAGGCCATGGCGCCCAACACGAAGTATTTCATCGCCGCTTCCGTGGCGCGGGTGGAGTCGCGGTCCAGCGCGACCATGGCATAAAGCGACAGCGAGAGCAGCTCCAGCCCCAGGTAGATGGTGACGAAGTTGTTCGCCGAAATCAGCACCATCATGCCCAGGGTAGCGAACAAGGCCAGCAGATAAAACTCGCCGGTATCCAGCATGCGCACAGCCAGATAGCGGCGGCTGTACACCAGCACGGCCGCGACACAGAGGTAAGTGGCCAGCTTGAGCATGTCGCCAAAGCGATCGGCGATGTACATGTTGCCGAAAGTTGTGACGGTCTGATTGTCGCCGGTGAACCAGGTGATGCCGAGGCAGCCCAGCAGCGTGAGCTGGGCGATCAGGTAAATGAGCCAGCGCCGGCCGCGTCCCACAGACAGGTCCACCAACAACATGGCACAAGCCATGATGAGCATGAAGATCTCAGCCGAGGCGGGGTAGAGATCGGGCATCGCGAAGTTCATGGTCGATTCGGTCCGGTTTCGTTACAGCTTGCCTGCTGCGACATGCTTGAGCAGGTGGTCGACCGAGGCGTGCATCACTTCGGTGATCGGCAATGGATACACGCCCATGGCCAATACGCAGATCGCCAACGCGCCGAGTATCACGAACTCGCGCGACGAAATATCTTTCAGCGCCTGCACGTGTTTGTTGGCGACGGCGCCGAAAATCACGCGCTTGTACATCCATAGCGTGTAGGCCGCGCCGAGGATCAAGGTGATGGCGGCGGTGAAACCTGTCCAGAAGTTGAACTCGACCGCGCCCAGCACCACCATGAATTCGCCGACGAAGCCGCTAGTCGCGGGCAGGCCGGCATTGGCCATGGCGAAGAACATGAACAGCGCGGCGAACTTGGGCATGGTGTTCACCACGCCGCCGTAGTCGGCGATCTGGCGGCTGTGCATGCGGTCATAAAGGACGCCCACACAAAGGAACATGGCGCCAGACACGAAGCCGTGGGAGATCATCTGCACCAGCGCACCTTCCATGCCGATCTGATTGAAGATGAAAAAGCCCAGGGTGACAAAGCCCATGTGCGAAATCGACGAATAGGCGATGAGCTTCTTCATGTCCTGCTGCACCAGCGCGACGAAGCCAATGTAGACAACGGCGATCAAGGACAGCGCGATCATCATGCCCGCCAGTTCGTGGCTGGCATCCGGCAGGATGGGCAGCGAAAAACGCAGCATGCCGTAGGCGCCCAGCTTCAGCATGATGGCCGCCAGCACCACCGAGCCGCCGGTGGGCGCTTCGACGTGGGCGTCTGGCAGCCAGGTATGCACCGGCCACATTGGCACTTTCACGGCGAAGGCGGCGAGGAAAGCGAGGAACAAAGGTATCTGCGTTGCCAAGGGCAGTTTGAGATTGTGCCAATCCAGGATGCTGAAGCTCAGCCCCGATTCGAAGAAGAGATACAGCAACGCAACCAGCATCAACAGGGAGCCAAGCAATGTGTAGAGGAAGAACTTGAAGGCCGCATAAACGCGGTTAGGCCCACCCCAGACACCGATGATGATGTACATCGGAATCAACGACACTTCGAAAAACACGTAGAACAACACCGCATCCATGGATGCGAAAATACCATTCATCACGCCGGACATGATGAGGAAGGCCGCCATGTACTGCGCCACCTTTTGACTGACCACCTGCCACCCCGCCATGATCACCAGGATGGTGATAAAGCTGTTGAGCAGGATGAACAGCACGGAAATGCCATCCACGCCCAGGAAGTAGTTGATATTGAAGTGCGGTATCCACGGCAGCAATTCGACAAACTGCATGTCGCTGGTCTTCAGATCAAAGCCGGTGTAAAGAGGCAGCGTGACCAGGAAGCCCGCCACCGCGACGATGAAGGCCAGCAGGCGCGCGGTCCCGGCGTTGCGATCAGAACCGGTGGCCAGCACCAGTAGGCCGCCCACGATGGGGAGCCAGATCGCGAGACTCAGCAGCGGGTAACTCGTCATTTCTGCTTTCCGTTGTTGTTCGCCGCACTACGCGGACTATTGTTAATCGTACTAAACCCGATTCAGCCAAAATGTCATCAAGAGGAACAAGCCGATGATCATGGTAAATGCATACTGGTAAATGTAGCCCGTCTGGAACAGCCGCACGATGGAGGCGATCCAGCCGACCAGTTTGGCGGAGCCATTCACCGCCAAGCCATCGATCAACATCTGATCGCCGCCCTTCCAGAGGCCACGCCCCAGCAGGCGCGCACCGCCGGCAAATACGAAGGCGTTAAACTCGTCGAAGCCATATTTCTTTTCCAGGATAGTGGCGAGGAAGCCGGCTTTTTTCTTGATGATGGCCGGCAACTCCGGACGCACGATATACAGGAACCAGGCCGTTACAGCGCCGCCCAGCGCCAGCCAGAACGGCAGCGTGGTCACCGCGTGCGCCATCATGGGCAGGATGCCGTGGAACTCCTGCGCCATTTCCGCCAATGCCTCATGTTCCGGTGCGATGACGATGGCGTTGCCGAAATAGCCGCCGAAGAGCATGGGTCCGATCAACCAACCAGCCGCCACCGAAGGGATGGCCAGCAGGATCAGCGGCAGCGTCACCACCTTGGGCGACTCGTGCGGCTCGACCGGGCCATGATGATGGGCATCATCGCCATGATGGTCCGCCGCGTCGCGGAAACGCTCTTCACCATGGAAGGTGAAGAAAATCAGCCGGAAGGAATACAGGCCACCGACGAACACCGCCGCCAGCGCCGCGAAGTGCGCAAAGCCGGCGCCCGGCGTATGCGACAGCGCCACCGCTTCAATGATGGAATCCTTGGAAAAGAAACCGGCGAAGGGTGGCAGACCGGCGTTGGCGATAGCGCCGATCAACATCGTGATGTAGGTGATGGGCAGGTATTTGCGCAGCCCGCCCATCTTGCGCATGTCCTGCTCGTGATGCAGGGCAATGATGACGGAGCCCGCGCCGAGGAACAGCACCGCCTTGAAGAAGGCATGGGTCATGAGGTGGAAGATCGCCGCCGAGTAGGCGGATGCGCCCAGCGCCATGGTCATGTAGCCGAGCTGCGACAGCGTCGAATAGGCGACCACGCGTTTGATGTCGGTTTGCACAATGGCGATGAGCGCCATGAACAGTGTGGTGATGGCGCCGATCACCAGTACGAAGGACAAGGCCGCCTCAGACAACTCGAACAGCGGCGACATGCGCGAGACCATGAAGATACCCGCCGTCACCATGGTGGCAGCGTGGATCAGCGCGGAAATCGGTGTCGGGCCTTCCATGGAGTCCGGCAGCCAGACATGCAGCGGAAATTGCGCCGACTTGCCCATGGCGCCAATAAAAAGACAGATGCAGATGACAGAGATCAGCGCCCACGGTGCGCCCGCGAACAGTTCGATGGAAGTGCCGGCGAGTATCTGCGCCTGGGCGAACACCTGTACATAATCCAGCGTGCCGCAGTAGGCGGCGATCAGACCAATGCCGAGCAGAAAGCCGAAGTCGCCAACGCGGTTTACCAGGAAGGCCTTGAGGTTGGCGTAAATCGCCGTAGGCCGCGTGTACCAGAAGCCGATCAGCAGGTAGGAAACCAGGCCGACCGCTTCCCAGCCAAAGAAAAGCTGGAGGAAGTTGTTAGCCATTACCAGCATCAGCATGGAGAAAGTGAACAACGAGATATAGCTGAAGAAGCGCTTGTAGCCTGGGTCTTCAGCCATATACCCAATGGTGTAGATGTGCACCATGAGCGAGACAAAGTTCACCACCAGCATCATGGTGACCGTCAGCTTGTCGATCATGAAGCCGACGGAAAGCGTCAGCTTGCCGCTGGTGAGCCAGGTGTAAACCGTCCCGTTGTAGGTGTGGCCCTGCTCGACATCCTGGAAGATGAACCAGGAGGCCACCAGCGATGTAGCAACGCCGAGGATGGTCACCCAGTGTGCGGCGGCGCGGCTGAGCCAATGGCCGAACAGGCCGGCGATGATGGCGCCAACAAGCGGTGCCAGCGGCACCAGCAGATAAAGTTTTTGCATGTCACTCATGGCGCGCGCTCATCCTTGCAGGCTGTCGAGGTCATCCACATGGATGCTGCGCAAATTGCGGAACAACACCACGAGTATCGCTAGGCCAATGGCAGATTCCGCCGCCGCGACCGTGAGGATGAAGAAAACGAAAACCTGCCCCGTCACATCGCCCATGTAATGCGAGAAGGCGATGAAGTTGGTATTCACCGCGAGCAACATCAGCTCGATGGCCATGAGCAGCACGATGAGGTTTTTTCGATTGAGGAATATGCCAACCACACTGATCGCGAAGAGGATCGCGCCGAGTATCAGGTAATGCGAAAGACCCACGTTTAGCAGCGTCATTCCCATCACTCCTTTTCCGCAGGCATCGAAACAATGCGCAAGCGATCATTGCGTTTGACGGCGACCTGCTCAGCGGCATTTAGGTACTTGGTGTCCTTGCGCTTGCGTAGCGTCAGCGCAATGGCGGCAATGATGGCTACCAGCAGGATCACCGAAGCCAATTCGAAGGGATAGGAATAGCTGGTGTAAAGCAACCGGCCCACCTCCTTGGTATTGCTGTAGCCGGCTTCATGTGCTGGCGGACTGGGTGCCTCGGAGAAGAAGCGCGCCGACAACACCATGGCCATTTCAATCACCATCAGCAGTGCCACCGGGCCACCGAGCCAGAGATTGCTCCAGAAGCCTTGGCGCAGGCGTTCCAGATTGATGTCGAGCATCATGACCACGAACAGGAACAGCACCATCACCGCGCCGACATACACAACGATGAGGGTGAGCGCCAGAAACTCCGCTTCCAGCAGCATCCAGATACCGGCGGCGTTGAAGAACGCCAGCACCAGATACAGCGCGGCATGCACTGGGTTGCGCGCCGTGATGACGCGCAAGCTGGCGACCAGCATGATGGCTGAGAGGATGTAGAAAATCGCGGTCTTGTAATCCATGGTTTTATTACCTGAACGGTGCGTCCTGTTCGCGATCCTTGGCGATTTGCGCTTCGTGTTTATCGCCCACCGCCAGCAGCATTTCCTTGGTGTAGTAGAGATCGCCGCGCTTTTCGCCGTGGTATTCCAGCACGCGCGTTTCAACGATGGCATCCACCGGACAGGCTTCTTCGCAAAATCCGCAGAAGATGCACTTGGTCAAATCAATGTCGTAGCGCGTCGTGCGACGCGACCCGTCGTCGCGCTCGGCGGATTCAATGGTGATGGCCAAAGCCGGGCAGACCGCCTCGCACAGCTTGCAGGCGATACAGCGTTCCTCGCCGTTGGGATAGCGGCGCAGCGCGTGCAGGCCGCGGAAGCGATTGCTTTGCGGCGTCTTCTCTTCGGGGAACTGGATGGTGATTTTGCGCGCGAACATGTAGCGCCCCGTCACCGCCAGACCCTTGACCAGTTCCTTGAGAAGCAGACCGTTTAAAAATTCTTTCATGGCGCCCATGGCTCGTCCTTAATTCCAGATGCTCAGTGGCGACATCATCCACAAGCCGACGACCAGCACCCAGGCCATGCACAGCGGCACGAAAACCTTCCAGCCCAGACGCATGATCTGGTCATAGCGATAACGCGGGAAAGTGGCGCGGAACCAGAGGAACAGGAACAGGACGAAGCACGCCTTGGCCGCCAGCCAGACGAAGCTGTCCGGCAGGAAACCCACCGGCGACAACCAGCCACCTAGGAAGAAGATCGAGGTGGTGACCGACACCAGAATCATGTTGGTGTATTCGCCGAGGAAGAACAACGCGAAGGCCATGCCGGAATATTCAACCATGTGGCCGGCGACGATTTCCGATTCGCCTTCCACCACGTCGAAGGGCGCGCGATTGGTTTCCGCAATGCCGGAGATGAGATAGACCATGAACATCGGCAACAGCGGCAGCCAGTTCCAGGACAGCAGGCCGATGCCTTTTTGGGCGAACCAACCGCGCGCCTGGCCATGCACGATCTCGCTCAGATTCAGGCTGGAAGAAATCATCAGCACGCAAACCAGCGCAAACCCCATGGCAATTTCGTAGGACACCATTTGCGCCGCCGCGCGCATGGCGCCGAGGAAGGAATACTTAGAATTGGAGGCCCAGCCGGAAATGATGACGCCATAAATTCCCATGGAGGTGATGGCCAGCAGATACAACACACCAGCATCCACATTGGCCAGCACCCAGCCTTCTGAAAACGGCACTACAGCCCAAGCCGCCAGCGCCGTGGCGAAAACCAACACCGGACCGACGTAGTACAAACCCTTGCTCGCCTGCGTGGGCCGGACGACTTCTTTGAAAACCAGTTTCAGACCGTCAGCAAAAGGTTGCAACAAACCCCACGGCCCGACGCGATTGGGGCCGATGCGAATTTGCATCCAGCCGATGACTTTGCGTTCCCAGAAAGTCAGGTAGGCCACGCAGATCAGCAGCGGCAGAATAATCAGCACAATCTTGGCCACCACCCAGATCAGCGGCCACACCGGCTGGACGACCGCCCAGACAGGATGCCAATAGGCGCCCCAGAGCCACTGGAAGAACCTGAGCACCTGCGCTTCCATCAGGCACGCTCCACGGTGAGGGGGCCGGACAGCGGACCGAGATCAGCAGTGAGGGGATGCCCCGCCGAGACGCGCACGCAAGCGTCGGGCAAGCCGCTATCCAGAGCGGCGGCCAGCACAGCACTGCCCTCGCCCTGGGAAACGATTACCGCCTGGCCGGCACTCAACCCGAGTTTAGCCAGCAGCGCGGCGTTCATGCCGGCTGTCGGCGCCATCGAATCGCGCGCCTTTTGCAGCGCGGGCGCACGCCGCACCAGCGGATCGGCAAAATGGATGGGGACATCGGCCACGCGTTCCAGGTCACCCGAGGCTGGCGCGAAATTCAAGCTCACGCCAGTCGCCTGATTGTTCAAATGCTCAGTGACGAATTCGGGTTTGCCACCCAACGCTTCGGCACGCACTTCTTCGCTGCTGTTCTGCTCGAAGCCGGCTAGCCCCAGGAGATTACCCAGAACGCGCAGGACCTTCCAGGCCGGACGCGTCTCGCCGAGCGGGCGCACCACGGCATTGAAACTTTGCACACGACCTTCGGTGTTGATGAAAGTACCCGAGGTTTCGGTGAAGGGCGAAATCGGCAACAACACATCGGCATAATCCAGCGCCGCCGTCGGTTTGAACGCCGACATCACCACCACGGTCGCCGCCTGCTTGAGCGCAACCAACGCGCATTGCGGATCGGCACTATCGAATTCCGGTTCTACATTCAGCAGCAAATAAGCACGCCGCGGTTGAGCCAGCATTTGCGCGGCATTCAGGCCACCCGCCGTACCCGGCAAGGCTTTGGCGATATAGCCGCCGAGGCTATTGGCGGCCTCGCCGAGCACACCGAATTTCGCATCCGTGAGTGTCGCAATCTGCTGCGCCAACGCATGCAGCGTGGCGGCCTGCGCATGTTGCTCGGCGAAGTTGCCGAGGAACACCGCCGTATTGCTGCCCGAGACGAGGCTGTCGGCGATACGCTGGGCTTCGGGTGACACATTCAGCGCCGACACCGCCGCATCAACATTGGCGTTTTTCTGCTGAGCAACCGCCTTGAGTACTTGTGCCAACACTTGGGGCAATTGGCTGGGCGCAACAATGGCTTTGGCGTGCAGCTTCACCAGCAAGTCATCATTGCTAGCGTGTATCAGCGACACCTGCGTGCCGCGCTTGGCCGCCTGGCGCAAACGCTGGGCCAGCAGCGGTTGATCCTTGCGGATGAAGCCGCCGACAACCAGAACGCGGTCCAAGGCGTTGACCTCGACGATCTTCATGCCCAGCCAGGGAGCGCCGTGGCGCTTGCCGTCCAGCGCGAAATCGCTCTGGCGCAGGCGGAAATCGACATTCGCGCTATCGGCACCCTCGCCGGCCAAACCACGCATGAGCTTCTGCGCCAAATACATTTCTTCCAGGGTGGCGTGCGGTGACAGCAAAGCGCCCAATGCCGAGGCGCCATGCTGGGTGGCGATGTCCTTGTAGGCGTGGGCAACATAGTCTAGGGCCTGCTGCCATTCCACCTCGTGCCACTGCCCGTTGTGCTTGAGCATGGGCTTGGTCAGACGCTTATCGGAATTGAGCGCTTCGTAAGAGTAGCGATCCTTGTCGGACAGCCAGCACTCGTTGATGTCTTCATTGTCCAGGGGCAGCACACGCATGACGCGGTCGTTCTTCACCTGAACAATCAGATTGCTGCCCAGGCTGTCATGCGGGCTCACCGACTTGCGGCGCGCCAGTTCCCAGGTACGCGCCGAGAAGCGGAAAGGCTTGGAGGTCAGCGCGCCGACCGGGCAAAGATCGATGATGTTGCCAGACAGCTCGCTATCTACCGTCTTCTCGATGAAGGGCATGATTTCGGCATGTTCGCCGCGGAAAGCCTGCCCCAGTTCCATCACACCGGCAATTTCCTGAGTGAAGCGCACGCAGCGCGTGCAATTGATGCAGCGGGTCATGTCGGTGGCAACCAGCGGACCCAGGTACTTGTTCACGACGACGCGCTTTTCTTCCTGGTAGCGTGAGGCGGAAGCGCCATAACCCACCGAGAGATCCTGCAACTGGCATTCGCCGCCCTGATCGCAAATCGGGCAATCCAACGGATGATTGATGAGCAGAAACTCCATCACGGACTTCTGCGCAGTCACCGCTAGTTCCGACTGCGTGAACACCTTCATGCCGTTGGTCACCGGCGTGGCGCAAGCCGGCAGCGGCTTGGGCGCCTTTTCCACCTGCACCAAACACATGCGACAGTTAGCGGCGATGGAGAGTTTCTTGTGGTAGCAAAAATGCGGGATATAGGTGCCGATCTGATGCGCCGCATCCATGACGGTGCTGCCATCCGGCACTGCTATTTTCTTGCCGTCGATTTCGATTTCTAGCATGTCGCTGCTGCTGCCTTGAAGAAGCCGCTGCCCGCCCGTTGCACATCCACCGGAACCAGACAGCGCTTGTGTTCAATGTGATATTCGAATTCAACTCTGAAATGCTTGACGAAGCTCTTCACCGGCATGGCGGCGGCGTCGCCCAGGGCGCAGATGGTGCGGCCCATGATGTTGTCGCTGACGTTGGTGAGTAGATCGAGGTCTTCAGGCCGGCCCAGACCATTTTCTATGCGATGCACAACGCGGTACAACCAGCCGGTGCCTTCGCGGCAGGGCGTGCATTGGCCGCAGGATTCTTCGAAGTAGAAGTAGGACAAGCGCTCCAGTGCCTTCACCATGCAGGTGGTTTCGTCCATGACAATGACCGCGCCCGAGCCCAGCATGGAACCGGCCTTGGCAATGCCGTCGTAATCCATCGTGCAGTCCATCATGATGTCGGCCGGTACCACCGGCGCCGAAGAGCCGCCGGGAATGACGGCTTTCAATTTGCGACCGTCGCGCACGCCGCCGGCCATTTTGAGCAGTTCAGAGAACGGCGTGCCCAGCGGCACTTCAAAATTGCCGGGGCGATTAACGTGGCCCGAAACCGAGAACAGCTTGGTGCCACCGTTATTGGGCTTGCCCAGTTCGAGGAATTTGGTGCCGCCGTTATTGATGATCCAGGGCACCGAAGCGAATGTCTCGGTATTGTTGATGGTGGTCGGCTTGCCATACAGGCCGTAGCTCGCCGGGAACGGCGGCTTGAAGCGCGGCTGGCCTTTCTTGCCTTCGATGGATTCGAGCAACGCGGTTTCTTCGCCGCAAATGTAGGCGCCAAAACCATGGTGCGCGAAAAGATCGAAGCTGAAGTCTGAACTGAAGATATTCGCGCCCAGAAGATTGGCGGCGCGCGCTTCGGCAAGCGCCTCTTCGAAGCGCTTGTACTCGTCCCAGATTTCGCCGTGAATGTAGTTGTAGCCGCGCGCGCAGCCCATGGCATAACCGGCGATGATCATGCCTTCAATGACCATATGCGGATTCCAGCGCAGGATGTCGCGGTCTTTGAAGGTGCCGGGTTCGCCTTCGTCCGAGTTGCAGACGACGTATTTGTCGCCCGGAAACTGACGCGGCATGAAGCTCCACTTGAGACCGGTGGGGAAACCGGCGCCGCCACGGCCGCGCAGCGCGGATTGTTTCAGCTCGGCGACAATTTGCTCGGGCGGAATCTTCCCCGCAAGAATTTTTTTCAGCGCCGTGTAGCCGCCGAGCTTTTGGTATTCGGCCAGCCGCCACTTGCGTTCACCTGCTTCGGCGTCGAGGATAAATCCGAGTGCCCCCATCATTTGCACTCCGCCAAAAGTTGATCAATGGCGTCCGGCTGCATGAAGCTGCACATGCGCAGGTTATTCACCAGCAAGACCGGCGCATCGCCGCAAGCGCCCAGGCATTCGCCTTCCTTGAGGGTGTAGCGGCCGTCGGGCGTGGTTTCGTTGAACCCGATGCCCAGCTTGTCTTTGAGATAGTCGGCGGCATGCACGCCACCGGACAGCGCACAAGGCAGGTTGGTGCATACCGTCAGCTTGAATTTGCCGACAGGGGCAAGGTCGTACATGTTGTAGAAGGAGGCCACCTCATACACCGCGATGGGCGCCATGCCCAGGTAGTCGGCGACCAGCGCGATGGTTTCCTGCGACAGCCAGCCCTTTTCCTTCTGCGCGATGGCGAGGGCGGCCATGACAGCCGACTGCCGTTGCGCGGCCGGATACTTGGCTATCTCACTGTCTATGCACTTGATTGCGTCGTCGCTTAGCATGGCTTATCGGTCTTACTTATCGGTCTTAATTATCTGTCTTGCTTATCTGTCTATATCGCCGAATACAATATCCATGGTGCCAATAATGGTGACGGCGTCGGCTAGCATGTGCCCCTTGGCCATTTCATCCATCGCCGAAAGATGCGTGAAAGCGGCGGAGCGTAGCTTCAGGCGATAAGGCTTGTTGGCGCCGTCAGAAACCAGATATACGCCGAACTCACCTTTGGCGTGCTCGATGGCGCAATACACTTCGCCAGGTGGCACATGGATGCCTTCAGTGAAGAGCTTGAAATGATGGATCAGCTCTTCCATATTGCCCTTCATCTTCTCGCGCGCAGGCGGCGCCACCTTGTGATTGTCAATAATCACCGGCCCGGGATTTTTGCGCAGCCAGTCTATGCACTGACGGATGATGCGATTGGACTGGCGCATTTCTTCCATGCGCACCAGATAACGGTCGTAGCTGTCGCCAGTCACGCCTATAGGCACATCGAAGTCCATGCGGTCGTAAACTTCGTAGGGCTGTTTCTTGCGCAGGTCCCATTCGATGCCGGAGCCGCGCAACATCGGGCCGGAGAAACCCAGTTGCAAGGCACGCTCTGGCGAGACCACGCCGATGCCGACCAGGCGCTGTTTCCAGATGCGGTTATCGGTCAGCAGTGTTTCGTACTCGTCGCAATAGCCGGGGAAGCGGTCGGTGAAGCCTTCGATGAAGTCCAGCAGCGAACCTTGGCGGGACTCGTTGAGTTCGCGTACCGTCTTTTCATTCTTGAATTTGTTGATCTGGTAGCGTGGCATCTGCGTCGGCAGATCGCGATAGACACCGCCGGGTCGATAGTAGGCGCCATGCATACGCGCACCAGTCGTCGCTTCCAGCATGTCGAAAATGTCTTCCCGCTCGCGGAAGGTATACAACACCATCGTCATGGCGCCGACATCGAGTGCCTGGGTGCCTATGCTCAGCAGGTGATTGTGGATGCGCGTGATCTCATCGAACATCACGCGAATGTACTGAGCGCGCAAAGGCACCTCAATGCCCAGCAGCTTCTCAATGGCGAGCACATAAGGATGCTCGTTGATGATCATCGAGGTGTAGTCGAGCCTGTCCATATAAGGCAGCGACTGGATCCAGGTGCGATGCTCAGCCAGTTTTTCCGTGCCACGATGCAGTAAACCGATGTGCGGATCGGCACGCTGCACCACTTCGCCATCCAGCTCAAGCACCAAGCGCAGCACGCCATGCGCCGCGGGGTGCTGCGGACCAAAGTTCAACGTGTAGTTGTGTATCTCAGCCACGTTCCGCGCCTCCGTAGTTTTCTTCACGGATGATGCGGGGCGTGATCTCGCGCGGTTCGATACTGACGGGCTGGTAAATGACGCGCTTCTGTTCCGGGTCGTAGCGCATTTCAACGTAGCCGGAAATCGGAAAATCCTTGCGGAAAGGATGGCCCACAAAACCGTAGTCGGTAAGGATGCGACGCAAGTCGTGGTGGCCACTGAACATGATGCCGAACAGATCGAAGGCCTCGCGCTCGAACCAGTCCGCGCTATTCCAGATTTCCGTCAGCGTATCGACCACCGGAAAGTTGTCGTCGGGCGCATAAACGCGCAAACGAACCCGCCAATTATGCGTCAGCGAGAGCAGTTGGCTCACGGCGGCGAAGCGCGGGGTGTCCGAATTTTCTTTCAGCGCAGAGCCAACTTCGCCATAGCTGCCGTAGTCAACGCCACAAAGGTCCATGATCTGCTCGAAGCGCAGATCGGGGTGATCACGCAAGATTTTTGCGACGGCTAGGTAATCTGCCGCAGCCACTTCAAGGATGAGCTGGCCGAGATGCAAATCGAGCTTGGTAATGCGCTCCCCCAACACGGTGCGCAGGTTTTGACTCAGCCTTTCCAGCTTGGCGCTCATAGCAACGGTGCGTTATCCAGGAATTATCGGGCGATGGTGGAGGTGCGTTTAATCTTGTTTTGCAACTGGATGATGCCGTACATCAAGGCCTCCGCCGTGGGCGGGCAACCGGGCACATAAATATCGACCGGCACAATGCGGTCGCAACCACGCACGACGGAATAGGAATAGTGGTAATAGCCGCCGCCGTTGGCGCAGGAACCCATGGAAATGACCCAGCGCGGCTCAGCCATCTGGTCATAGACCTTGCGCAACGCCGGCGCCATTTTGTTGCACAACGTGCCGGCCACGATCATGACATCCGACTGGCGCGGACTGGCGCGAAACACCACGCCGAAGCGGTCGAGATCATAACGCGCCACGCCGGTGTGGATCATCTCGATGGCGCAGCAGGCCAGACCGAAGGTCATGGGCCACATGGAGCCGGTGCGCGACCAATTGATCACCGTGTCCAGCGACGTGGTGACAAAACCTTCTGGGAGGATGCCTTCGATGCTCATCGTTACTCCCAGTCGAGGGCGCCCTTGGCCCAGGCGTAGATATAGCCCAGCAGCAGGATGCCAAGAAAGATCAGCATTTCGATTACACCGAACATCTTGATCGAATCGGTATGGACAATTTCCTGGAAGATGGACGCCCAGGGAAACAGGAAGGCGATTTCCAGGTCGAACAGAATGAAGATAATGGCGATCAGGTAATAGCGCACATCGAATTTCATGCGCGCATCTTCGAAGGCTTCGAAGCCGCACTCGTAGGCGGAAAGCTTCTCGTCATCAGGCCGGTTGGGGCCGATCAACATGCCGAGCACGATGGGTGCGCAGCCGAAGATCAGGCCGATGACAATAAAAACCAGGACGGGGAAGTAATTTTCCAACATGATCATCGGGGCTTGCGCCCAGTGCCCTTTACCCGTGCTTCCTTCAATGAGACCTGCAATCGGGCAGAATATTCATCTGCATCGCGAGTCCCGTATTGGTGCCGACGGTGAGACTCGAACTCACACGACTTTCGTCACTACCCCCTCAAGATAGCGTGTCTACCAATTTCACCACGTCGGCGACGGTCATCCGCTGCACACTGGAATCAATCATCCAGCGGCAACATTTCCGACGCGCATTATACAATAACCAAACCCGCTCTTGATGCATTGCAATAAACAATTCGGCGATTTTTCCGCTGCGTTCATAGCTGCAACAAGAAAATCAGTGCTGCAACATTTCCAAACGCGGCCACCCCGTAAACCACCATGGCCACCAGGCTGTCGGCGCGCAAACCAAAATCAAAAAAAGTGATGCGCAAGCGGTGGCCGGCGCCCCACAGCGACAAGGCGATAATTACAAAGATCACCAGCTTGCCGAACCAGTGCGCCGCGAACTCATGCAGCTTGTCATAGCTCAACATGTCCGGCGCGTGACCCAGCGCCACCAGCAGCGTCAGCACCATCAGCACCGGCGTGACGAAGGCGGTCAGCGTGCCGCCCGCGGCGAAGGCTCCCCAGATAATCGGCTTGTTCGATTTGGCCATGTCAGAGCACCCCCGCCCAGAACAGTATGCCCGCCGATAACGCCAGCCAGATGACATAGTGTGCGCCGGCCACGACGCCACCCGGCACGAACTCCTCGCCGATTTGTATAGGCAGCGCCTTGGGCGTGACGTTGAACCAGGTCACCGTGTTGTAGAGCGCAAAGGCCAGCGCGACAACATGCAAAACCACGCTGGTCGGCGTTTGCAAGGCCACCAGAAAGGCTGCGTAGGCCTCGCGCCCCTGTGACAGACGCCACAAGCCAACGAGCAACATCAAGGTGTAGGCGCCGATAAAAACACAGGTCACTTCGCGCGCCATGTAACGCATGTAGCGCGGATGGCGAAAGTACCAGGTCGTCGGCGGCACGACTCGCACGTAAGGGCGGCGGCTCATTTTTTCGCCCATGACATAAAGTGTTCGAGGTACCAGTCCGCCGTGCTGGCGATTTTCACCTGTTGCAAAGCGCTGGCGGGATCGACATGCTTTGGGCATACCTCGGAACAGGCACCGACGAAGGTGCATTCCCAAACGCCTTCCGTGGTGGCAATTTCTTCCTGACGCTCGTCGCGACCGGCGTCGCGCGAATCCTGATTGTAGCGATGGGCCAGGGTGATCGCGGCCGGGCCGAGAAATTTCGGCGTAAGGCCGTACTCGGGGCAGGCGGCATAGCACAACATGCAGTTGATGCACATGGTGAATTGCTTGTAACGCTTGAGCTGGGCCGGCGTCTGCTTGTACTCGCCTTCCTCCAGCGAACGCTTGCCGGGCGGTATCAGGTAAGGCTTGACGCGCGTCAGCTTGTCGATGAAGTCGTCGGCAACCGAAACCAGATCACGTTCGATAGGAAAGTGCGCCAGTGGCTCGATGCGGATCACGCCTTCGTAATCGCGCAGCATGGCTTTGCAAGCGAGCTTGGGCTCGCCGTTGATCATCATGCCGCAACTGCCGCACACCTGCATATGGCAGGACCAGCGATAGGCCAGCGTCGGATCGATGGTGTCCTTGAGATGGTTCAACGCATCGAGGACGCACCACTCGTTGATGCAGGGCACCGAGTAACGCTGGAATCTCGGCTCCTGATCGGTTTCCGGGTTGTAGCGCAGGATCTCAAGTTCGACCTGCCGCGCGTCCATTCGGTTGTCGCTCATTTCTTGGCTCCCGAGTAGTCGCGCACGCCAGGTGGTGACTTGGTAATGACCACGTCTTTGTAATCCACGCGTGGCGGCTCGGCGCCCTGGAAGTAAGCCATCGAGTGCTTCAGGTAATTAACGTCATCGCGGGCCGTGTAGTCGAGTCGCTGATGGGCGCCACGCGACTCCTTGCGCTCGCGACCGCTGACTGCCACGGCCTCGGCGCAGTCGAGCATTGAGCCCAGCTCCAAGGCGGACAGCAGATCGGTGTTATAGACGTTGGTCTTGTCGTGCAGCGCCACCTCGCGATAGCGCTGGCGCAGTTCGGATATCTTCTTGGAGGTCGTTTCCAGGCCTTCCTGGGTGCGGTAAATGCCGGCGCCTTCTTCCATGGTGTCGGTCATTTCTTTGCGCAAACCCGAAATCGACTCCGTGCCCACATTGCGCATGAACAGCTCACGTATGCGCCCCTGCGCAGCGTCAGCCTGTGCGACCAGCGCGGCGTCGTTACCCGGAGTCACCTTGGCGACGTAGTCAATGGCGGAAAGCGCGGCGCGATGTCCGAACACGAGGATCTCAACGAGTGAGTTGGAACCGAGGCGGTTGGCGCCATTGATGCTGACGCAGGCGCACTCGCCTGCGGCAAAGAGGCCTGGCAATGAAGTCCCCGCCGTGATGTCGGTGGAGATGCCGCCCATCATGTAATGCACGACTGGGCGTATCGGCACCATGTCCTTGACGGGATCGATGCCCAGATAGCTGATCGAAATATCGCGCACGAACGGCAGCCGTTCGTCGATCTTCTTTTCGCCCAGGTGGCGCATATCAAGCCAGACGCAATCGCCCCATGGGGTTTTGACTGCCCTGCCCTTTTGAATCTCGTGCCAGATGCTTTGGCTCACGCGATCGCGCGGCCCTAACTCCATCGTTTTCAGTTCAGGCTTGCCCAAGGGCGTTTCCGGACCCATGCCGTAGTCCTGCAGGAAGCGGTAGTTGTCCTTGTTGAGGAGTACACCGCCTTCGCCGCGGCAGGCTTCCGTAAGCAGCGTGCCGGTATTGGGCAGGCCGGTCGGATGGTACTGAACGAACTCCATATCCTTGAGCGCCACACCGGCGCGATAGGCGAGCGCCATGCCGTCACCGGTCTTGATGGCGCCATTGGTGTTGAACGGGAACATGCGCCCCGCACCGCCGCCAGCGATGATTACCGCGTCGGCATGGAAACGCCGCATCTGGCCGCTACGCATTTCGATGGCGGTCAAACCCTGGCAACGGCCGTCATCGATCAGCAAGTCGGTGGCGTAATACTCGTCGAAACGCTGGATCTGCGGAAACTGCAGCGAGGTCTGGAACAGCGTATGCAAAATGTGAAAACCGGACTTGTCCGCTGCAAACCAGGTGCGCTTGATTTTCATGCCGCCGAAAGGCCGCACCGCCACCGACCCGTCGGGCTCGCGGCTCCACGGGCAGCCCCAATGCTCAAGCTGGATCAGTTCCTTGGGCGCCTCGTGGATGAAGTATTCGACCGCGTCCTGATCGCTAAGCCAGTCGCCGCCACCAACAGTGTCGTCGAAGTGTTGTTGCATGCTGTCGTCGGACTTGATGACGCCGGCGGCGCCACCCTCTGCCGCGCAGGTGTGGCTGCGCATCGGGTACACCTTGGATATCAGCGCAATGCGCAGTTGTGGCGCTTCCTGCGCAAGTGCGATGGCGGCGCGCAAGCCGGCCCCGCCCGCACCTACGATGGCCACATCCGTGCGTATCGTTTCCATCCTGACTCCCAGCTTAGACCCGCCCCGGTCGATAAACCGTGCGGGTCAGGTCTATGGCCAGTCGCATGGCCACCTCTTGCATCACACCATAAAGCGACTGCGCAAAACTGTCGCGCAGCGGCGCCAGCAAAGCCGGCAGGCGCAGCGAGCGACTCAGCGCGCGCGTTTCCTCGGCATACAGACGCAGCAGATCGAACAACAGGCGCTCGAAATCGGCGCGCGGATAACAGGCCTGCAAGGCGGCACGCGCCGTGTTGGCCTTGCGCGTCTTGTGATCTTCGCGCCAGACATCGAGGATGCGATAGCTCGCGGTGAGCAAGCGCTCGATGCGACGCAAGCGCACCGGCTCGATTTCGTCGTAGGGAATGATTATGCCGATCGGGAAATCAGCGACGCGCGCCAGGAAGGCGCGATCGATTTCTTTGGTGTCCTTGAGGAGCTGTTCGCGCGTTTCGAATCCCGGTGGCGCGCCCGCTTCGCAGGCCTCGCCGACGCGCTGTATAAGCAGATTATCCTTCTGCACTTCCTTGGCCACGTTGAGTGCCAGGAAAGGCTCCAGACGCGGCAACACCACTCTCAAGGGCAGGCTATTTTTCAGCGTGGCGGTGGTTCGCCGGCTATAGGTTTCCAGGATCTGCCGGTTCCAGACGGCCAAAGCATGTACAGGGTTCATGCGGGTGACCGACCTCTCTCCGCTGAAGGTCCGTGGGAAAGCTGTCGGTCAGTTGGGCTGCGGTTTGACGGCACGATGGAATCCGATCATGCCGGCCATAATGGTCTTGGCCGTCACATTGCAGAATTTGAGTTCCCACAACACGCCAGACAGTTCTTCCACTGAGTAAAACATGTCGAGCGCGTCGATAAAGTATTTCTTGCAGTTCTGTGCAATCTTGCTGCTCTGGAACATGACGCTGGTAAACGTCAGGCAGGCGCGCAAATAAGTGTAATAAAGCGTCTTGACGATGGGGTTGGCCGGCCGCAGCATGTCGCTGTGATAGAAGCGCCCGCCGGGCTTCAGCACCCGCAGTATTTCCGTGAATACCTCTCTGACACGCAGATGCCGCGAAGCGAATTGCAGCGTGACCACATCGAAATGATTGTCCGGGAAAGGCAGTTTATGCACGTCGCCGATGGTGCTGTCGATATGGAAGCCCTGGGCCTCGGCGCGTTGGCGGCCAACATCCTGCATCGCCGCGCTGCGATCCATGGCATACACCTTGAGCGTCGGCTCCCGTTTCAGCAGCGCGATGCCAATGGCGTTGGTGCCCGCACAGACATCAAGCACCCGCTCGCCGGGTTTGATATCGACGGTTGACATAAAACTGTCGAGGAATCGGTTCCACAGGCCGAGGCTGGCGACCAGATTGCCTTTGTCATAGTAAGGCGCGACATCGGCGAACACCTCGTTCAACTGCTGCGTCCAAACTTCGCTAAAGCGTTCCGCTCTCAGATTCTCACGAACTGCGACGGGGGGAGGTGGGCTCATGGGCGTCATTCCTTTTGTGTAGAAGACAAGAACCGATGACTTCGTGCTGCATAGTACTTCTTCCCTCCCGGGAGGTCTTTTGATTTATGTCAATCAGCCCGCAGGCGGCGAGCATATTGCTCCAGTACGGAGCCACGACCACAGAACGCGACCGAATTTGGTAAGAACTCACAATATCCAAACGAATGTGCCGACGACTGCCGGCACATTACCTGCACGCTATATTCCGCAGGCCCAGGCGCACCGCGAAATACCCCCGCAATTACTTCGGAATATCCTTAGCTTTGGAATCAACGCCAGGCTGGGCAGGCTGTTGAGCCGGCAGGGCGGGTTGCTCCGTCGGTTTGGATTGGGACTGAGAAGGCTGAGGCTGCATCTGCTCCAGCACGCTGCTCGGCGTCTTGGCGCGATTGGTAGCGAGGTAACTCAGGCCCAGGCTGGTGAGAAAAAATATCGTCGCCAGTACCGCCGTGGTGCGGCTCATGAAGTTGGCCGAGCCCGAGGATCCAAACAGGCTGCCCGAGGAGCCACCGCCGAAAGCGGCACCCATGTCCGCGCCTTTGCCATGCTGGATCAACACCAGGCCAATAATAATCAAGCCAACGAAAATATGCAGTGTGAGTAGTAGGGGAAGCAAAATACCATCCATCATTTATCCGATCTGTTGAGTGTCGCGTCAGCTTGCCGCCGCCGCGCAAATTGCCAAAAAGTCTTTCGCCACCAGCGCAGCGCCACCGATCAGTCCGCCATCGATATCCGGCATGGCGAACAGTTCCGCCGCGTTTTGCGGCTTGGCGCTGCCGCCGTAGAGTATGCGCAGCTTCGGCGCCAAAGCCGCATCGGCCTTGGCGATACGGCCGCGTATAAATGCATGTGTTTCCTGTGCCTGCACCGGTGTGGCGGTAAGCCCGGTGCCTATGGCCCATACCGGCTCATAGGCGATCACCGCGTTGCCAAATGCCGCCAGCCCGGCGGCTTTTATAACCGCATCGAGTTGCGCCGAGACCACCTGCTCGGTGATGCCGCCTTCACGCTGTGCCAGGGTTTCACCCAGACACAGTATCGGCGTGAGTCCGGCCGTCACCGCAGCAACGAATTTTGCCGCCACGGTTTCATTGCTCTCGCCGTACAAGGCGCGTCGTTCGGAATGCCCCACCAACACATAGCGGCAGCCAAAGTCGTTCAGCATGGCCGCGCTGACTTCGCCGGTGTAAGCGCCCTGCGCGTACTCGCTGACGTTTTGTGCGCCCCAGGCCAGCGCCGTACCCTTGAGCAATTCCTGCGCCTGCGCGAGGTAGGGATAAGGCACGCACACCGCACTGTCGGCTGCGCCGCTGCCACCCAGCACCGGCAGCAAGTCGAGCAGCAAGGCACGGTTGCCGGCCAGGCCGCCATGCATTTTCCAGTTGCCCGCTACCAGTTTACGCCGCATGGCTAACACCTTGTTCGGACCAATGGCAAGCCGTGGATTCTAACTTTTGCGCCATGCACGGTCAAATCGACTAGATGAGAACGAGAGGAGAAACGGGAGAAATCCTTATGCCATCGCCTGCTGCACCGCATCGGCGATACGGCGGGCCAGCGCAGTCACCTGCGCTTCTTCGCGCCCTTCGACCATGACGCGCAACAGCGGCTCAGTGCCCGAAGGACGCAACAACACGCGCCCCGCGTCACCCAGCTCGCGCTCCGCCGCAGCACAGGCGTCGGTAATGGCCGGCTGCCGCTTCCAGTCGAAGCCGCTGGGCAGCCGCACATTCAACAGCGTCTGCGGATAAAGCGTGAGATCGAGGCAGGCCTGCGCCAGTGCTTGCTTGCGTAGTTGCAGCGCCGCCAGAACTTGCAGGGCCGAGACGATACCGTCGCCCGTGGTGTGGCGATCCAGGCAAATAATGTGGCCGGAATTCTCGCCGCCCAGCTTCCATCCATTTTGCTGCATTTCCTCCAGCACATAACGGTCGCCCACCTTGGCGCGCACCAGCGGAACACCCAGCCTGGCCAAGGCGTGTTCCAGGCCGAGATTGGTCATCAGCGTACCCACCACGCCGGTAAGCCCGCCATTGGCCAGGCGTTGCCGGGCGATGACATACAGCAACTGGTCGCCATCGTAGAGTTGGCCCGCATGATCGACCATCATCAAACGGTCGGCGTCGCCATCCAGCGCGATGCCGATATCCGCACCATGCTGGCGCACCGCTTCCTGCAAGGCCTTGGGTGCAGTGGCGCCGACGCCATCGTTGATGTTGGTGCCGTTTGGCTCGGCACCCAGCGCGATGACTTCGGCGCCAAGTTCATGAAACACCTTGGGGGCGATGTGATACGCCGCGCCGTGGGCGCAATCGACCACGATCTTGAGGCCGCGCAAATCGAGTTCGTTGGGAAAGGTGCTCTTGCAAAACTCGATGTAGCGCCCGGCGGCGTCATTGATGCGACGGGCTTTGCCCAGTTGCGCCGGCGCCACGCAGCGCAGCGGCTGATCCAACCGCGCTTCGATTTCCGCCTCGACGGCATCCGGCAGCTTTGCGCCGGATGCCGAGAAGAACTTGATGCCGTTATCCGCGTAGGGATTATGCGAGGCCGAGATGACGATGCCGGCTTGCAGACGTAACGCCCGCGTGAGATAAGCCACCGCCGGCGTCGGTATCGGTCCGGCCAGCATGACATCCACGCCCGCTGCGGCGAAGCCCGCCTCCAGAGCGGCTTCCAGCATATAGCCAGAAATGCGCGTGTCCTTGCCGATCAACACCGCCGGATGTTCGCCTGCCGGCAGATGCTCGCGGGCCACCAAGGTCACCCCGGCGGCATAACCCAAACGCATGACAAAATCCGGCGTAATGGGCGCCTCGCCCACCGTGCCACGCACGCCATCCGTTCCGAAATATTTTCTGGTCATAAATAATTTCCGTTAGTTCGGTGCTGCCTAAGCGGACTGCACCGCCTGCAACACCGCCAATGCATCCTTCGTCGCCGCAACATCGTGCACGCGCACGATTCTAGCGCCATTCTGTGTCGCGATCATGGCGGCGGCGACGCTCGCCGTGGCGCGACCGCCCAAAGCCCGCCCGGCGATCTGACCGAACATGGATTTGCGCGACAGGCCCGCCAGCACCGCTACACCCAGGTCGGTGTAGCGGTCGAGCCGGCGCAGCAAGGCCAGATTGTGTGCCAGCAGTTTGCCGAAGCCGAAGCCCGGATCGACCACGATACGCTCATCGGCGATACCGGCCGCGTGACAGGCCGCGACGCGCTGCGCCAGGAAGGCATGCACTTCGGCAACCACATCCTCGTAATGCGGCTCGCGCTGCATGCTGCGCGGCCCGCCGCGCATATGCATGAGACATACGGCGGCATCGCTCGCCGCGACCGCCTTCAGCGCGCCCTCGGCCTGCAAGGCTGCAATGTCGTTGATGAGCACCGCACCCGCCGCGATGGTGGCGCGCATGACTTCGGGCTTGACGGTATCCACCGACAGCGGCACACCGGCGCCGGCCAGCGCTTCAATCACCGGCATGACACGCGACAACTCGGCATCCACCGATACCGATTCGGCGCCGGGGCGCGAGGATTCGCCGCCGATATCCAGCATGTCCGCGCCCTCCGCTATCAACTGGTGTGCGTGTGCAATGGCGCGCGCGGCATCGAAGAATTTACCCCCATCCGAAAACGAATCCGGCGTGACATTCACGATGCCCATGATCAATGGGCGTTCGAGTGGAAGTCGGTAACGTCCGCAATGAAGTTGCTTGGGCATTCTTGAGCGACGAAAACACAAAGGCCGGATCGAAGCATCCGATCCGGCCGAATCAGGGAAGGCAATAACTCAAACAGGCGCCGTCGCGGTGGGCGCCGCACCGGGCGAGCTGTCCGCCGGCGTGCTCGGCGCGGAAGGCGTGATGCGCTTGGGTTCGCGCGGCGGCTTGCCAGCCATGATGTCGTTGATCTGGTCAGCGTCCAGGGTCTCCCACTCCAGCAGGGTATGTGCCATGGTTTCAATCTTGTCGCGGTTCCCTTCGATCAAGCGCCGCGCCAAGCTATATTGCTGGTCGATGATGCGGCGGATCTCGGCGTCGACCTGCTGCATCGTGGCTTCTGACACATTCTTGTGCGTGGTGACCGAACGGCCCAGGAACACCTCGCCTTCGTTCTCGCCATAGACCATGGGGCCCAGCGCATCGGTCATGCCCCATTGGGTCACCATGCGACGCGCGATATCGGTGGCGCGTTCGAAGTCGTTGGAGGCGCCGGTGGTCATCTGGTTCATGAATAGCTCTTCCGCAATGCGACCACCGAAGAGAACGGCAATGTTCTCCAGCAGGCGCTCCTTGTCCATGCTGTATCGGTCCTCCAGCGGCAATTGCATGGTCAGGCCCAGGGCGCGGCCGCGCGGAATGATGGTGACTTTGTGCACCGGATCGGTCTTGGGCAAGAGCTTCGCCACTACCGTATGGCCGGACTCGTGATACGCCGTGTTGCGGCGCTCTTCCTCGGGCATGACCATGGAGCGGCGCTCGGCGCCCATCATGATTTTGTCTTTGGCCTTCTCGAAATCATCCATCTCCACCAGACGCTTGTTGCCTCGCGCCGCGAACAAGGCGCCTTCGTTCACCAGATTGGCCAGATCGGCGCCGGAGAAACCCGGCGTGCCGCGCGCTATCAGGTCGGCTTTGACGTCGGGCGAGATCGGCACCTTGCGCATATGCACCAGGAGAATTTGTTCGCGACCGCGAATGTCCGGCAGCGGCACCACCACTTGGCGGTCGAAGCGGCCCGGCCGCAACAGCGCGGGATCGAGCACGTCAGGACGGTTGGTGGCGGCAATGACGATGACGCCCGACGCACCCTCGAAGCCGTCCATCTCCACCAGCAACTGGTTAAGGGTCTGCTCGCGTTCATCGTTGCCACCACCCAAGCCAGCGCCCCGTTGGCGGCCAACCGCGTCGATTTCATCAATAAAGACGATGCAAGGCGCACTCTTCTTGGCCTGCTCGAACATGTCGCGCACCCGCGCCGCGCCGACGCCGACGAACATCTCGACAAAATCCGAACCGGAAATGCTGTAGAAGGGCACCTTGGCTTCGCCGGCGATGGCTTTAGCCAGCAAGGTCTTGCCGGTGCCGGGCGAGCCGACCATCAGCACACCGCGCGGAATGCGACCGCCCAGTTTCTGAAACTTGGTAGGATCTCGCAGGAACTCCACCAGTTCCGCGACTTCCTCCTTAGCCTCGTCGCAGCCGGCGACATCTGCGAAGGTGATACTGTTGGTCGATTCATCAAGGATGCGCGCGCGCGACTTGCCGAAGGAAAAGGCGCCGCCCTTGCCACCGCCTTGCATCTGGCGCATGAAGAACACCCATACGCCGATGAGAAGAAGCATGGGGAACCACGACACGAAAATGCTCATGAGCAGCGACTGCTCTTCGTCAGGCTTGGCTTTGATCTGCACGCCGTATTTCAAGAGATCGGACACCAACCAAGGGTCGCCAGGCGAATAGCTGGTGACGCTTTTGCCGTCGGTGGTCTTGGCCTGGAGTTTACGGCCCTCGATCATGACCTCGGCAATATGGCCAGCCTTGACCTCCTCGTAAAAGCGCGAGTAGTCGATAGCATTCTGGGTGCTCTGACGCGAGCTGAACTGGTTAAACACGGTCATCAGCACCACGCCGATTACGAGCCAGATCGCAAGATTCTTGAAGAGATTATTCAAACGTGGCCTCTATGCCCCGCAAGGGCGTTGTGAAACTGAAACTCGGAAAGACGAATGGTAAGTCTGATCCACTCGTCTTGCAAATCGCTTACAAGAGAGCGTCTCTATTCCGCCGCTGTTTCCCTATTCTGCACAGGGAGGCGGCCTTTCCCCACCAGATAAACCTCGTTGCTTCGGCCTCGTGAGGATTTGGGCTTGCGCACCAGCACCTGCTTGAAGGAGGCCTTGACCGCCGCATGGACGTCATCAAAGCCTGCGCCTTGAAACACCTTGACCACGAAATCGCCGTTGAGTTTCAAATGCTGCTGCGCGAACTCCAGCGCCAACTCGGCCAGATGCACGCCGCGCGCCTGATCCGACATGGCAATACCGGAGATGTTGGGTGACATATCGGAAATTACAAGCCCCGGTTGGCGTCCGCCCAACATTGTTTCCAATTCGGCCAACACCGCGTCCTCGCGAAAATCGCCAAGCAAAAACCGCACACCCGGCAAGGGCACCATCTCAAGCAGATCAACCGCGATCACGGTACTGCCCTCACCCAGACGCTTCGCTGCCACTTGAGACCAACCACCGGGCGTGGCGCCCAGATCGACCACCACCATGCCCGGCTTGATGAGGCGGTCCTTGTCGTCCAGCTCCATGAGCTTGAATGCCGCGCGGGAGCGCCAGCCCTCGGCCTTGGCACGTTGCACGTAAGGATCGTTGACATGCTCGTGCATCCACGCTTTGCTTTTCCGGTGCTTCTTCAAGGTACAATCCCCGCCCCGCTTCAATAATGCCCTATATGGAACTTACAACCGCCCAGCGCCGCGACTTGCGCGCCCGCGCCCACAGCTTGCACCCTGTTGTCAGTATCAGCCAGCAAGGGCTGTCGGAAACGGTGCTGGCCGAGATCGACCGCAGCCTCAAAGCGCATGAGCTGATCAAGGTGCGCGTCTACGGAGCAGAGCGCGACGCGCGCGATGCGCTCATGACCGACATCTGCACGCGTCTGGAAGCGGCGCCGGTGCAGCACATCGGCAACCTGCTAGTGATCTTCCGCACCTATCCCGAGGGAAAGAAAGCGGCGCCCAGAATGGCGCCCAAAGCCGCGATCAAAACTGGTACAAAGGCGCGCATCAAGCCTGGCACCGCAAAATTCAGCAAGTCCAGCAAGTCCGTCAGGTCGGCTAAACCCAGCAAACCCACCGATCCACGCCGTCGCAGCCGAATCTAGCGCCCTAAAGTCAGCGCTTTTTCCTGCGACAAGACCAGGACCACGGCGAGCAGGCTCTGCACCAGGTAGAGACCGCTGGAAACACCGTGCCAGGCGGCAAAACGATCCCTCACCACGCTTTCCATCACCGTGCGCGGCCAGGCTTCCGCCTTGAGCGCCGCAAGTATCGGCTGAATCCCAAAATAACCGGCCAAGGTCAGCAGCAGCATGGCCAGCACCAGCCAGAACACGCTCGATTTGAACGCCGCCCACTGCCGACGCGAGAGTAGAAACACCAGCAGGTAAGCCGCGCAGGCCAGGCCCACCCAGGCGATCAGGCCGAACAAGCTGCCCGCGACTTCTCCCGCCAGTGCGCGGCTGTTCAGCGTGCGAAACAGCATCCAGGCCGACAAGCCCATGATCCACAAACCGCCGCACCACAGGCAAATGGCAATCCGAAAAATACGATCGGCCAGCGTCCGCACGTTGCTACTTCCGCCTGTTGCTAGATGTACTTCACATCCAGCACTTCGTACTCGCGCACCCCGCCCGGCGCCTTGACCTCGGCCACATCACCAACGAACTTGCCGATCAAGGCGCGTGCAATGGGTGAGGAAATGGACACCTTGTTGTTCTTGATGTCGGCCTCGTCCTCGCCGACGATCTGGTAGCTGACCTTCTCGCCCGACTCCATCTCTTCGAGCTCCACCGTCGCGCCAAAAACACAGCGGCCGTCGGCATCCAACAACTTCGGGTCGATGATTTGCGCATTCGACAGTTTGCCATCTAGCTCCTGGATGCGCCCCTCGATGAAACTCTGTCGCTCGCGCGCTGCGGCATACTCGGCGTTTTCTGAAAGGTCGCCATGGGCGCGCGCCTCGGCGATGGCGGTGATGACACTGGGCCGGTCGACCGTCTTCAGCCGATGCAATTCCTGCTTCAGTTTTTCCGCGCCGTCTTTGGTGAGTGGTACTTTGCTCATGGCATATCCTGACTCAGTTCGGCGTGCAGAGACTGCAACGCGTAGGTCTCCAGCTCGGCCAGGTGGCGCATGCCGGCGCAGGCGGCACGCGCGCCTTCGATGGTGGTGAACAGCGTCACCCGTGCCGCCAGCGCGCTGGTACGGATGGAGCGCGAATCGGCGATGGCCTGACGTGTTTCTTCCACGGTGTTGATGATGAGGTTCATCTCATGGTTCTTGATCATATCGACAATGTGGGGCCGGCCTTCGGCGACCTTGTTCACCAACCCCACGGTCAGGCCGGCTTCGGTCATGGGCCGCGCCGTGCCGCGCGTGGCAATCACCGTGAAGCCCAACTCGATCAACTCGCGCGCCACCTCTACCGCTTTCGCCTTGTCCTGGTCCTTGACACTGATGAAGGCCTTGCCGGAGGTGGGCAATTTCACACCCGCCGCCATCTGCGATTTGACGAAAGCTTCGGCGAAACTGCGACCCACGCCCATCACCTCGCCGGTGGATTTCATTTCCGGTCCAAGTATGGTGTCGACGCCGGGGAATTTCACGAAGGGGAATACCGCTTCCTTCACCGAGTAGTACGGCGGCACGATTTCGTGCGTCACGCCCTGCTCGGCCAGGCTGCGTCCCGCCATGCAGCGCGCCGCGACTTTCGCCAACTGCAAGCCGGTGGCCTTGGACACAAAGGGCACAGTGCGCGAGGCGCGCGGGTTCACTTCCAGTACATACACCGTGCCGTTCTGTATGGCGAACTGCACGTTCATGAGGCCGCAGACATTCAGCGCCTTGGCCATCATTTCCGTCTGACGACGCATCTCGTTCTGCATCTCGGTGGTCAGCGTGTAAGGCGGAAGCGAACACGCTGAGTCGCCAGAGTGTACGCCGGCCTGCTCGATGTGCTGCATGATGCCGCCGATGATGACCTGCTTGCCGTCCGACAGCGCATCAACATCCACCTCCGTGGCGTCGTTGAGGAAGCGATCCAGCAGCACCGGCGAATCGTGGGAGACTTTGACCGCCTCGCGCATATAGCGCTCGAGATCGCGCTGTTCATGCACGATTTCCATGGCGCGGCCGCCCAACACATAACTGGGGCGCACCACCAGCGGATAACCGATTTCGGCGGCGAGGCGGATCGCGTCTTCCGGCGTGCGCGCGGTGCGGTTGGGCGGCTGCTTCAAGCCCAAGCCATGCAGCATCTGCTGAAAGCGCTCGCGGTCTTCGGCGCAATCAATCATGTCCGGCGTGGTGCCGATGATGGGCACGCCGTTGGCTTCGAGTTCGCGTGCGCGTTTCAGCGGCGTCTGACCGCCGAACTGGACGATCACGCCAGTGGGCTGCTCGACGTGCACAATTTCGAGGATGTCTTCCAGCGTGACCGGCTCGAAGTAAAGGCGATCCGAGGTGTCGTAATCGGTGGACACCGTCTCCGGATTGCAATTGACCATGATGGTTTCATAGCCGTCCTCACGCAGGGCCAGCGCGGCATGCACGCAGCAGTAATCGAACTCGATGCCCTGACCGATGCGGTTGGGGCCGCCGCCCAGCACCATGATTTTCTTGCGCTGCGTGGGCCGCGCTTCGCATTCTTCCTCGTAGGTCGAATACATGTAGGCGGTGTGCGTGGCGAACTCGGCGGCGCAGGTATCGACACGCTTATACACCGGCCGCACGCCCAGGGCGTGACGCTGTTCGCGCACGGTGGTTTCGGACTCATTGAGCAACTTGGACATGCGCCGGTCGGAAAAGCCCTTGCGCTTCAAGCGCCGCATCTCATCGGCGTCGAGATCGGCAAGCTGCCGGCCGGCCAAGACAGCCTCTTCACGCACGATGTCCTCGATCTGCACCAGGAACCACGGATCAATCTTGGTTAACTGGAACACCTGCTCCATGCTCATGCCGTTGCGGAAAGCTTGGCCCACGTACCAAATACGCTCGGCGCCTGGGTTGGCCATTTCCTGCTCGATGGTGTCTTCGTCGGCGTCGACTTCATCCAGACCGTAGACGCTGACCTCCAGGCCGCGCAGCGCCTTCTGTAGCGACTCCTGGAAGGTGCGGCCGATGGCCATGACCTCGCCGACGGACTTCATTTGCGTGGTCAGCCTGTCATTGGCCTGAGGAAATTTTTCGAAGGCGAAACGCGGCACCTTGGTGACGACATAATCGATGGACGGCTCGAAGGACGCCGGCGTGGCGCCGCCGGTGATGTCATTCCTCAGTTCATCCAGGGTGTAACCGACAGCCAGCTTGGCGGCGATTTTGGCAATGGGAAAACCAGTCGCCTTGGAAGCCAGCGCCGAGGAGCGCGACACGCGCGGATTCATTTCGATGACGGTCATGCGGCCGTCGGCCGGATTGATGGCGAACTGCACGTTGGAGCCGCCGGTATCGACGCCGATCTCGCGCAATACCGCGATGGAGGCGTCGCGCATGATCTGGTATTCCTTGTCGGTCAGCGTCTGCGCCGGCGCCACCGTGATGGAGTCGCCGGTATGCACGCCCATCGGATCGAGGTTTTCGATGGAGCAGACGATGATGCAATTGTCCTTACGGTCGCGCACCACCTCCATCTCGAATTCTTTCCAGCCTATGAGCGATTCCTCGATCAGCAATTCCTTGGTCGGGCTGGCTTCCAGGCCGCGCTCACAGATGGCGACGAATTCTTCCTTGTTGTAAGCGATGCCGCCGCCGCTGCCGCCCATGGTGAAAGATGGCCGGATGATGGACGGAAAGCCCAGCGCCGCCTGCACCTGCAAGGCTTCTTCCATGCTGTGAGCAATGGCCGAGCGCGCCGAAGCCAGACCGATCTTGGTCATGGCGCGCTTGAATTTTTCGCGATCCTCGGCCTTGTCGATGGCCTCGCGCGAAGCGCCGATCATTTCGACGCCGTATTTCTCCAGCACGCCATGCTTGGCGAGGTCGAGCGCGCAGTTCAGCGCCGTCTGGCCGCCCATGGTAGGCAGCAGCGCGTCGGGCCGCTCTTTAGCAATGATCTTCTCGACGACGCTCCAATGGATGGGTTCGATGTAAGTCACGTCGGCCATTTCCGGATCGGTCATGATGGTCGCCGGGTTGGAGTTGACCAGGATGACCTTGTAACCCTCTTCACGCAGCGCCTTGCAGGCCTGCGCACCGGAATAGTCGAACTCGCAAGCCTGACCAATGATGATCGGGCCTGCGCCAATGATGAGGATGCTGTGTATGTCGGTTCTTTTGGGCATCTTTTTGCCGCGTCTAGGCTATTCGTTGTTCCATCATTCCCATGAAGCGGTCGAACAAGTATGAAATGTCGTGCGGGCCGGGACTGGCTTCGGGATGGCCCTGGAAGCAAAAGGCCGGCACATCGGTGCGCGCCATGCCTTGGAGGCTGCCGTCGAAGAGCGACACGTGCGTCACTCGCAGATTGGACGGCAGCGTGTCGACATCCACCGCGAAGCCGTGATTCTGACTGGTGATCAGCACCTGGCCGGTATCCATGTCCTTGACCGGATGATTGGCGCCGTGGTGACCAAACTTCATTTTCAGGGTCTTGGCGCCCGAGGCCAGGCCCATCAACTGGTGGCCCAGGCAGATCCCGAAAGTCGGAATGCCACGCGCCATCAATTCACGGATCGCGCGGATGGCGTAGTCGCAAGGCTCGGGGTCACCCGGGCCGTTCGACAGAAAGATGCCGTCAGGCTTCAAGGCTAGCGCTTCTTCAGCCGTGGCCTGCGCCGGCAGCACGGTGACGCGGCAGCCGCGGGCGGCCAGCATGCGCAGAATGTTGCGCTTCACGCCATAGTCATAGGCCACCACATGAAAGCGCGGGTTCTCCAGCGCCGCATAGCCTTTGCCCAAGCGCCACTCGCCTTCGTTCCAGACGTAACGCGTATCTGTGCTAACCACTTTCGCCAAGTCCATGCCGGCGAGGCCGGGGAAAGCGCGCGCTTCGCTCAATGCACGCTGGGGATCGATTTCGCCTGTCATCAGGCAACCGGCCTGGGCGCCTTTTTCGCGCAGGATGCGCGTCAGCTTGCGCGTATCGATGCCGGCAATGGCCACAACATTTTCGGCCTTGAGATAAGCGTCCAGCGACTGTTCGCTGCGAAAATTGGACGCGAGCAAAGGTAAATCGCGAATCACCAGGCCGGCCGCGTGCACCTTGCTCGCCTCGCAGTCCTCGCGATTGACGCCGGTATTGCCGATATGCGGATAAGTCAGCGTGACGATCTGGCGACAGTACGAGGGATCGGTGAGGATTTCCTGGTAGCCGGTCATGGCGGTGTTGAACACCACCTCGCCCACACTGGACCCCGACGCGCCTATGCCTATGCCCCGAAACACCGTCCCGTCGGCAAGTGCTAGGAGGGCTGGGGGGAAATCAGGCACTTGATGGCTCCAGTTGGGCTGCGCAGACCGATGCGGACGAATTTCACGCCTAGGTGCTACGAATATTGTAGATGTGCAAAGCGGGGCAGGCTCAGCGCCAACCCCGCTCGGATGTACCCGTGAATTTTACCTCAAGGAGGGGGTGGGCTGCAATGCGAGCAAGCTTGCTGATGACTAGGCTGTCACGCTCACCGCCGACTGGCGGCTGACGTTACGATTCGAGAAGCAAGCTGCCTAGAAGAAAGACATAAACGGGATGCGCTAGCCGCTCAATCTTTTTTATGCTTGTTCTTGTGCTTATCTTTCCCTTTGCCTTTACCCTCGTGGTCGCCATCGTCGTAACCACCATCGTTGCTACGATCGTAGCCATCCCGGTCGTGTTGCTCCCGATAGCGCGGGGCGTACTCGTTGTTATACCAACTTTCCTGCACGAAGTAGACCTGTTGCCCGCAGGCGTTGTACTTGCGGCAGTGCTTGCGCCAGTTCTTCGCATGGCCGGGCGGTACGTGCAGGTAAATCGGCGGGCCCGCCACAGCGACTGGCACCTGTTGGATTATTATTGGGGTCGGATAGATCACTTGCGGCTGAGGAAAGTCGCCGATGTCTATGTGCCCATAAAAGCCCGGCTGACCCATTCTGATGGATACACCAACATCGGCCGCAAACGCCGACAGCGTGGCTAAAGCCATCGCAGCCGCAAACAGGAGTTTTTTCATGGTGAAGACCTTTCGGTAACAGTTGCGCTGCTAGGGCCTGTTCACATTCATTTTATCGGTGCGAACGGGTGTTTTAGGTCTCAGGGCAAGGCGTGGCTCGCGCCGTACATTCCCTACAAGCGAGCCGCAACGCGGCCATGGGGCCTAAAACACCCGTTCCCTTCGGGTTGTTTCCCAATGCGCCAGCTGCGGCGTTGCGCTCCTAGTTACTGACGTGTGCACCAAATAGTGCGTAGTGCGTTATAGGAGGCATGAGTACAAAGACTGATGCCCGGAAGTTGGATGGAGCCACGCAAGCCCACCTG
>JAYUNL010000014.1:0-16730 GCA_043761745.1 Rhodocyclaceae bacterium | reverse complement strand
CTCAGAGAAATTCAAATCGTGGACACTCTTTGATCGCTCAAGAACCGCATCGTTACTGGCTTTGCAGTCGGTCCGGTTCAATTTAACCGGACACTACTGATGGAAAATAGTCAAAACTTTCTTCCAGTTGCCTTGTCGTGTACCTGCTTGTCGCATGCTGACTGCGAACGCCGCCTAGCCTGTCACCAGCTCGTTTTTGCGCAATACCAAAACAAAAAAGCCCGGCATGCCGGGCTTTTTTGCTGGACCGAAAGGCTTAGATCGGGCGGATGTTCGCCGCTTGCTTGCCTTTGGGACCGGTGGTGACGTCGAAGGACACCTTCTGGTTTTCCGTCAGGGTTTTGAAGCCCGAGGATTGAATCGCCGAGAAGTGTGCGAACAAGTCTTCGCCGCCGTCGTCGGGTGTAATGAAACCGAAGCCTTTAGCTTCGTTGAACCACTTAACAGTACCGTTTGCCATTTTGTCTAATCCAAAAAAATTGAAGAATCGGGCATATACCCGGGGCGCCTGTGAATCTCAGGACAGGGAACAAGACGAACAACTGATGTACCGATAAGAGGAATTATAGGATTACAGCTGGCGAGAACTCTGCCTAGGACAGGCTCGCGGATTGTGTCTCTAGTACCAGCACATGTCAAGCATTCTTTTTATCCTGCGGTCATGGGCGGCCCAGCAGTAGCCATGCAAGGATGAGATTGACCAGCAGCAGCATGGCCGCCACAGCGCGCCAGAAGCCGACGGCGTTGCGTTCGGCCAGGGGCGTGCGGCGCGGCACGCGTAGGCCGGCGCGCTCGCCGCGTTCCAGCGCGAGGAGGAATTCCTCGGCGGTTTCGAAGCGGTTTTTTGGCTCGCGTGCCACCGCCTTGAGCAGCACTTCTTCGAGCCAGCCGGGCAGATCGGGCCGGTAGCGCGAGGGCGGCAGCGGGTCGCCGAATTTCGGGTTCTGGAAGGGCTCAACCTCGCCATAAGGATATTTGCGCGTCAGCAGATGATAGACCGTCACCCCGCAAGCGTAGAGATCGCTCGATACCGAGGCGGCCGCGCCGGCATAGCGTTCCGGCGCCATGTAACTCGGCGTGCCAGGATTGTTGATCTCGGAGAACTCAGCGCCATCGGACGCCGCGACGCCCAGATCGAGGATGCGCAGCCGCCCGTCCTGGCCGGCGTGGAGATTGGCCGGCTTGATGTCGCGATGCACGATGCCGAGTCTATGCAAGGCGGCGACGCCCTTGAGCAGCCGTAGCCCAAGCTGTACCGCCTCAGCGGCGCTGAAATGATGGTCGGTATCGAGTTGCGCCTGCAGACTCGCGCCTTCGTGCCAGCTCATCAGGTAGTACAGGTGCCTGCGCGCTTCGCGTTGTACGACTTGCGGAAAGTAGTGGGAGACGACGCGACGCGCCAGCCATTCCTCGTGCATCAGTGCGGCGGCGGCTTCGCTGTCATTGGATTCCAGCCGCAGCGTTTTCAGGACGAGCTGCTGTCCGCTTTCGGCGTCGCGCACGCGATACAGCAGCGTTGCCAGCGATTCATGCAACAGCGATTCGACCTGTAGGCCGTCAATCAATTGGCCGGGCTTCAGGCGCGGCGGCAGCGGCAGGTCGCGGCCTTGCGTGAGCCAGTCGCGTACGCTGTCGGAGGACGGCAGTTGCGCCACACGCAACACCACCGCTGTGCAGTTGTCCGCTGCGCCGCCCGATTCAGCCGTGTCGGCGATGGCGCTGGCGGCCTCCTGTGCATCGGCATGCCGCAACAGCAGTTCGGTCAGCCGCACATCGCCCAGCGAATTCCATACGCCGTCGCTGGCCAGCAGGAACACATCGTTCGCCGCCAGCTCGCCTTCGCCGAAATCCACCTGCAAATGACCATCGAGGCCCACCGCGCGCTTCAGCACGGTGCGCATGTCCGGGTGCTCCCAGACATGGTCGCTGGTGAGGCGCAGCAGTGCGCCGTCGCGCAGCAGATAGATGCGACTGTCGCCGACGTGGGCTGTGACGTACCGGCGGCCTCGCAACACCACGGCGGAGAGCGTGGTGGCCATGCCGCTGAGTTCCTTGCGCACGGCGCCCTGGGCGATCAGCCAGCGGTTGGCCGCAGTGAGCACGGTGTCCAGCGCTTGTGGCACGGCCCAGGTTTCCGGTGTGGCGTAATAGTCGCCGAGCAAGCCGCGTACGGTGGCTTCAGCCGCTTCGCGCCCACCTTCGTGGCCGCCCACGCCATCGGCTACGGCGGCGAGTATGCCTTTCGCATCGAGGTCGCTGCCCGTGGGTGTGACGACGCCGCAGAAATCCTCATTCCTCGGCCGTGGGCCGGTGAGCGAGGAATAGCCGACGTCGACGGTTAGGGGCATGGTTGCGGGTTTCGGGTTTCGTGTTGCGGGTGCGTCAGCGCGCGACGCTAACACGAATCTTGCGACCGGCAACTGAGCGCTATATCCGCGCGCTCGTTAGGTGTGCCGCCCCCCAGGTGGTGCGCCAGCGGGTTTTGACGCCGGCCAATCCGGCGAAGGCGAGCAGCGCCAGCACCGCAAAAACCAGTAGCCCGGCCTGATAAGAGCCGGTGTATTGCTTGGCCAGGCCGAGGCTGGAGGCGAGCCAGAAACCACCGACGCCGCCGGCCATGCCGACCAGCCCGGTCATGACGCCGATCTCCTTGCGGAAGCGCTGCGGTACGAGCTGGAACACCGCGCCGTTGCCCATGCCCAGCGTGAGCATGGCCATGATGAAAATCATCAGACCCAGCCAGGCCTGCGGCATGCCGAAGCTGACGACGATGAGCAGCAGCGCGGCGACGGCATACACTACGGTGAGCGTGCGGATGCCGCCGATGCGGTCCGCCAGCGCGCCGCCCATGGGCCGCACCAGCGAACCGGCGAAGACGCAGGCGGCGGTGAAGTAACCCGCAGTCACCGGCGGCAGGCCGTACTGATCGTTGAAATAGATGGTGAGACTGGAGGCCAGCCCGACGAAGCCGCCGAAAGTCACGCTATAGAAAAACATGAACCACCAGGCGTCGCGATCCTTCAGCACCTTGAAATAGCTGGAGAGCGATTTGGCCGGCGGGCATTCCGGGCTGTCCTTGGACAGCGCCAGATAAACAAGGAACGCCAATGCCAATGGAATAGCGGCCAGGCCGAAGACATTGTTCCAGCCATAGGCCGCAGCCAGCCCCGGCGCGAACAGCGCCGCCAGCACCGTGCCCGAGTTACCGGCACCGGCAATGCCCATGGCCTTGCCCTGATGCTCCGGCGGGTACCAGCGCGAAGCCAGCGGCAACGCCACGGCGAATGAAGCGCCGGCGACGCCGAGGATCACGCCCAGGCCGAGCAGTTGCGCATAGGTTGTCACGCCCGTGTGCCATGCCCACACCAGTCCGCTGATCACTACCACCTGCCCGAAGGCGCCGGCGCGCTTGGGTTTGAGGTGATCAACCAGAATCCCCATGACAATGCGCAGCAGCGCGCCAGCCAGCACCGGCACGGCGACCATCAGCCCTTTCTGGGCTGGCGTAAGCGCCAGGTCTTTGGCGATCTGCACCGCCAGGGGGCCGAGCATGACCCACACCATGAAGGCGAGATCGAAGTAGAGAAAGGCGGCGAAAAGTGTCGGCGGATGGCCGGCTTTCCAGAATGATTTATTCACTACAAGACTCCTGATTTCAGAAAAACGACGCCCTCGTCGACTTTCGATTCGCAGCGATGCGCGCAGCCCACATCGGGAGCGACGGCCTCGCCACTATCGAGTTGTATGGTCCAACTGTGCAGCGGACACGTCACCCGCTTGCCGAAGACAATGCCCTGCGACAGCGGCCCGCCTTTGTGCGGGCATTTATCGTGCAGCGCGAACACCTCGTCCGCATCGGTGCGGAACACTGCGATGTCGCCTTGCTCGCTGCGCACCACTCGGCTGCCCAGGCGCGGGATATCCTCAAGCGGACAAACTTTCAGCCACGTGTTCACCGCTGTCTCCCTTCTTAAGCGAATCCTGATTGAAGAATTTGATGGTCTTGAACTCGTGGCTTTCCGCGCCCTGCACACGGGCTTGCCACGGGTCATGTTCATTCTGCAAGGCGTAGCGCAGGCGCTGCTGGAGTGCCTTGCGGCCGGCTGCGTCCTCGACGATGCGCTGCTTCACGTAGTCCATGCCGACGCGCTGTACCCAATGCACGGTGCGGTCCAGATAGCGCGCTTCTTCGCGGTAGAGCTGGAGAAAAGCGTCGGTGTATTCGAGCACGTCTTCCGCAGTCGCCACCTTCACCAAAAACTGTGCGACCTCAGCCTTGATGCCGCCGTTGCCGGCGATGTAAATTTCCCAGCCGGAGTCGACGCCGACCACGCCGACATCCTTGATGGTGGCTTCAGCGCAGTTGCGCGGGCAGCCGGAGACGGCCAGCTTCACCTTGTGCGGTGCCGCCATGCGCTCCAGCGCGCGTTCCAGCGCGATGCCCATGCTCGTGGAATCCTGCACGCCGAAGCGGCACCATTCTGAGCCGACGCAAGTCTTCACCGTGCGCAAGGCCTTGGCGTAGGCGTGGCCCGAGGGCATGCCCAGGTCGGCCCAGATACCGGGCAGGTCTTCCTTCTTCACGCCGAGCAGATCGATGCGCTGGCCGCCGGTGATTTTCACCGTGGGAATGGCGTATTTTTCCGCCACCTCGGCGATGCGCTTTAACTCGGCCGGCGTGGTGACGCCACCATAGATGCGCGGCACCACCGAGTAGCTGCCGTCCTTCTGGATATTGGCGTGGGCGCGCTCGTTGATGAAGCGCGATTGCGGATCGTCCTGCGCTTCCTGTGGCCAGGCGCACAGCACATAGAAGTTGAGGGCGGGTCGACACGATGCGCAGCCGTTCGGTGTCTTCCATTCCATGAAGCGCATCGCCGCGGGGATCGATTTGAGCGCGTTTTCGCGGATCGCTTTGCGCACTTCCTCGTGCGTGAAATCCGTGCAGGTGCACATCGACTTTTTCGAGGCATCCTGTGGCTGATAGGCGCCACCCACCGTCGAGGCGATGATCTGCTCGACCAGCCCGGTGCACGAGCCGCAGGAGCTGGAAGCCTTGGTGTGCTTGCGCACGTCCTCCAAGGTGAACAGCCCTTTTTCCTTGATGGCCTGGACGATGGTGCCCTTGCAGACGCCATTGCAGCCACAGACCTCCGCCGCGTCGGCCATGCCGGCGGCTTTGCTCTGGCCCTGGTGGCCGGAGTTGCCGATCTGCGATTCGCCGAACATCAGGTGATCGCGGATGTCATGAATGTCGCGACCCGAGCGCATGAGCTGGAAGTACCAGGAAGAATCCTCGGTGTCGCCGTAGAGCACGGCGCCGACCAGTTTTTCATTCTCGATGACCAGCTTTTTATACACGCCGCCATTGCGGTCGTGCATGACGATCTCTTCGGTGTTCGGGCCGCCGGTGAAATTGCCGGCGGAGAAGAGATCGATGCCTGTCACCTTTAGTTTGGTGGACAGCATCGAGCCGGTGTAGCGGGCGATGCCGAAATTCGCCAGATGATTGGCGCACACCTTGCCCTGCTCGAAGAGCGGCGCGACGAGGCCATAGGCAATGCCGCGATGCGCCACGCACTCGCCCACGGCATAGATGCGCGGATCATAAGTCTGCATCGTGTCGTTCACCACCAGGCCGCGATTGCAGTAGAGGCCGGCGGCTTCCGCCAGCTCGGTATTGGGGCGTATGCCGGCGGCGACGACGACCAGATCGGCGGGAATTTCCAAGCCATCCTTGCAACGCACGGCGCAAACACGACCCGATTCGCCGCGTATCAGCGCCTCAGTTTGCTTCTCCATGAGGAAGCTCAGGCCGCGCTGTTCGAGCGAGGTTTGCAGCATGTCGGCCGAGGATTCATCGAGCTGGCGCTCCATGAGCCAGGGCGCGAGATGCACCACCGTCACATTCATGCCGCGCAACATCAAGCCGTTGGCGGCCTCCAGGCCCAGCAGACCGCCGCCGATGACAACCGCATTCTTGTAGCGCGTGGCCGCGTCTATCATGGCTTCGGTGTCGGCGATGTCGCGATAGGCCAGCACGCCGGGCAGATCGCGCCCCGGGATGGGCGGAATAAAGGGCGTGGAACCCGTCGCCAGCAGCAGGCGGTCGTAGGGCTCTTCAGTGCCGTCTTGTGCGATCACCTTGCGATGTATGCGGTCAATCTGGGTGACCTTCTTGCCGGTGTGCAGCGTGATGCCGTTGTCGCGATACCAGTCGAGATCGTTAAGCATGATCTCCGGCAGCTTCATCTCGCCCGCCAGCACGGGCGAGAGCAAAATGCGGTTGTAGTTGCCATGCGGCTCAGCGCCGAAGACCGTGATGTCGTAGTGGTCCGGCGCGAGCTTGAGCAATTCTTCAAGCGTACGCACACCGGCCATGCCGTTGCCGATGAGGACGAGTTTTTGCTTCTTCATGGTGCGTTCCCTTGCTGTGACCTACAACACCAACAGCAATCGGCGTGCCACTCGGAGCGAGATGGCTCAACGCAATGATCGGACTGGATTTTCTTGCGGTGAGCCGCAGTGGTGCGCAGCGGCGGGTTTGATGCGCGCTCGCTTATGGTGCGGCGCGGTTGATTTTGGTGCGGTTTCGTAGGATGGGTGGAGCGCAGCGTAACCCATCAGCGATGGTGGAATGATGGGTTACGGCAAAAACGCCTCCACCCATCCTACAGATTAGGCCGCCCTGCGAGATTGCCCCGCAATCAACGCCGTCAACTCTGGCACGCACGATCCGCACGCGGTGCCGCAATTCAGTTTGCTTTGCAAGCTAGCCAGATCGGCGCCTCCGGCGATGGTGGCGACGATGTCTTTTTCGGCGACGTTGTTGCAGGCGCAGACGATGTGCCCGCGCGGTGCGGCGCCGGCGGGTGGGGTGGCGAGCGGGGCGAAGAGGTAGCGGCGGATGGCGTCGGCGCGCTGACCGGAGATGACAAAATCCTTGAGCCAGTTGGCCGCGGCGGTTTCGCCAGCCAGATGTACGCCGATCAGCGTGCCGGCTTCGAGTAGCGCCTTTTTGCGTATGCCGCGACGCAGGTCGCGGTAGCTCAGACAATGCGCGCCAGCCGCCGTGGCTGGCGCGTTCTCGTCCAATCCCAGCACGGCGTCGATTTCGTCCAGCCAGGCATCGGGCGCTGGTGTCGCGTGGGCCAGGCGCATGATCAGCGTGGACGATTCATTGCCGGCCAGTGCCAGACTGGCGTAATCAAAGCGCGCCATGAGCGGTTGCAGCTTGGCCAGCCACAGTAGAGCCTGGCCGCATGCCGCGCCTTCGCTGCGGGCGATGAGGGCGTGCCAGGGCAGATCGACTTTTTCCACGCGGACGGCGGCGTGCTTGAGTTCCGGTTGCTTGGAGATGGGGTCATAGGCCGGCAGGGTGAGTTCATTGGCGCCGGCGCTGTTGAGCAGGCATCGCCCCCAGTGCATGGAGATGAACGCCTGGCCGGGACGCATTTCGTCGCTGGCCCGCGCGCGCAACAGCACCGCGCCGCGCCGGCTGGAGACACGCACCAGATGGCCATCTTGCACACCCAAGCGGGCGAGGTCGTCGGCATGCAGCGCCACGCAGGCTTCGTCTTCGTGGCTGTAGAGGCGCGCCACGCGGCCGGTGCGGTTCATGGTGTGCCATTGATCGCGCAGACGGCCGGTGATGAGTTGTAGCGGATAGTCGGCATCCGTCGTCTCGGCGGTGATGTCTTTCGAGAGCGCAATGAAGCGCGCGCGGCCATTCGGTGTGGCGAAGTGGTGGTCGGTGTAGAGCCGCGCCGTGCCAGTCGTTGCGCCCTCGGCGTAGGGCCATTGTTGCGGGCCGCGCTCGGTCAGCACGGCGTAGTTGAGGCCCGAGATATCCAGATCGCGGCCGCGCGTCATGACGGCGTGCTCACGGAATAAATCTTCCGGTGTGAGCCAGGTAAACAGGCGCAGCAGATCCTTGTGGCCTAAGTGAAGGCACAAGCGTTGGGCGAAGTCGCGGGCGATCATCCAGTCTGGACGCGCTTCGCCGGGCGGCGGCGCCACCGCGCCGACATGGGTGATGCGTCGCTCGGAGTTGGTCTGGGTGCCCTCGCGCTCGCCCCAGGTGGCGGCGGGCAGCAGCAGATCGGCGTACTCGGTGGTTTCGGTTTGCAAAAACGCATCCTGCACCACGACGAATTCGGCGCGCTGCAATGCCTCGCGCACCAGGGCCTGATCGGGCAGCGAGTGCGCCGGGTTGGTGCAGGCTATCCACAGCGCGCGGATTTCGCCGCTGCGCACGGCTTCGAACATCTCCACTGCGCTTTTGCCGGGCCGCTCGGGTAGCGACGCGATACCCCAGAGTTTTGCCACTTCATCGCGATGCGCGGCGTTGTTGGGGCTGCGATGGCCGGGCAGCAAGCTGGCCATGGCGCCCACTTCGCGCCCGCCCATGGCATTGGGCTGGCCGGTCAGCGAAAAAGGGCCAGCGCCGATGCGGCCGATGTGGCCGGTGGCGAGATGCAAGTGGATTAACGCCGCGCCGTTATGAGTGCCATGCGTCGATTGGTTGAGCCCCTGGCACCACATGGAGAGCGCCGCTTTGGCCGTGCCGAACCAGCGCGCGGCGGTGATGATGTCTTGCGGGGCGACCCCGCAAATCACTGCGGCGGCGGCGGGCGTGAATTCGCGCACCGCCTCGCGCGCCGCCTCAAAGCCTTCGGTGTGGTCGTGGATGAAGTCCTCATCGGCGAGGTTCTCCCAGAGCAACACATGCAGCATGGCGTTGAAGAGCACGATGTCGGTGCCGGGCAGAATAGCCAGGTGCAGATCGGCGGCGCGCGCCGTCATGGTGCGGCGTGGGTCGACGACGATGAGCTTCAGGCTGGGATTCTTGCGCTTGGCCTCTTCGATACGGCGAAACACAATGGGGTGGGCCCAGGCGGTATTGGCGCCGGCGATGAGCAGGCAATCGGTGTGATCGATATCTTCGTAGCTGCACGGCGGCCCGTCAGCGCCCAGGGTTTGTGTGTAGGCAGCGACGGCCGAGGACATGCACAGGCGCGAATTGCTGTCGATGTTGTTGGTGCCCACCAGCGCGCGCGCCAGCTTGTTGAAGGCGTAGTAGTCCTCGGTCAGCAATTGGCCGGAGACGTAGAAGGCCACGGCATCCGGCCCATGCTCGCGCATGATGGCGGCGAAGCGCTGGGCGGCGTGATCCAGCGCCGTGTCCCAGCTCGCCCGCTGGCGCGGCGTCGTTCGATTACTACGCACTTCGGGATACAGCGCGCGCCCTTCCGGGCCGGCCGTCAGATGCAGCGCCGCGCCCTTGCTGCACAGCTTGCCGAAATTGGCCGGGTGATCCGGGTCGCCGCGCACGCCGCTGATGCGTCCATCTTCCGCTTCGATAATGACGCCGCAGCCGGTGCCGCAGTAACAGCAGGTGGATTTGATTTCGTTCATAGCCTGAGCTTTAGCAATGCCCGTGCCGCAATCGTTAGGCGGTGGTGTAAAAAGGCCGAAGAACGCCTATCCATGCGGCTTTCCAGACATCTTTCATTTTCATGCGGTACATCGGTGGGTGGCGCGCAACCCAATGCGGTGCGGCGCGAACGGCAACCGCCTCAAGTCTGGGCATGGCGCTGCCGATAATTTCAGGGTAATGAATCCGGATTTGTCATGACCACCATACCGACCGAGGCTCGCGCAGGCTCGCCACGCATCGCCAGCGGCCTAGCCCTCGTTCGCCGCACGCATTGGCCGGTGGTCGCCGTGTTGGCGATTGGCCTGGTCGCGACGGCGCTCGTGTGGCGGTGGGCGCGCACCTTGGATATGGTCGTTACCGAGCGGCAGTTGCGCGAGCGTGGCCACAGCCTGGTAGTCGAGCTGCGCGAGCGCTTGCAGGTTTCCACCCTGGTGCTGCGCGGCGCCGCTGGGCTGGCCGCTGTGACGGGCGAGCTGAGCCGCGATGACTGGCGCAAGTATGTGGCCCAGCTCGACATCAACCATCAGTTTCCCGGCATCCAGGGCATCGGCTACGCAGAGTGGGTGACGCCGGAAACGCTCAAGACGCATTTGCGTCGCGCCAGTCGCGACAGCCCGGTCGACTACGCCTTGCGTCCGGCCGGCGCGCGCGCGGCCTATCTGCCGGTTACCTACCTCGAACCCGTGAACGAGTTCAACCAGCGCGCGCTCGGTTTCGATATGTTTGAGGAAGCCACGCGCCGAGCCGCCATCGAACGCGCGCGCGACACCGGCGAGATCGCTGCCACGGCGCGCATCATTCTGTTGCAGGAAACTGAGCCCGCGCCGCAGGCGGGCTTTCTGTTGTTCCAGCCTCTCTATGCTGGCGGCGACGTTCCCGACAACGTAGCGGCGCGCCGCGCCAGGTTACAGGGCTTCGCCTATGCGCTCTTCCGCATGGCCGACCTGATGGCGGCGGTACTGAAAGAAGGCAATCAGGATTTGATTATCCGCGTCGGCGACGTCAATGCGCCAGCGGGCAGCAACGCCGAGCGCGAGGGCGAGTTGTTCGACTCCGCACCTGGGGCGAACGCCGCTGCTTCGCGCTTTTCGCTTCAAGAGCGCCTCGATTTCGCGGGGCAATCCTGGAGGATCAGTCTCTATAGCACGCCGGTGCTGGAAGCCGGAATCAACCGCGCCCGTTCCGACGTGATAGGCGTCGCCGGCTTGCTGTTGACCCTCTTCGCGGGGGTGACGACCTGGATGCTATCCACGGCACGGCGTCGCGCCGAGAATCGCGCGCAGGAAATCACCTCCGAGCTGCGTGCCTCGCAAGAGCGTTTCGAGCTTGCCGTGCGTGGCGCCAACGACGGTATCTGGGATCGCGATCTGGTCAGCGGCAAGCTGTATTTTTCGCCGCGTGTGGAAGAATTTCTCGGCTTACCGCCCGGCGGCTTACGTGACGACCCAGGCGAATATGCCCGCCGCGTGCATGAAGATGACCAGCCGCGATGGCGCGCCGCGTTGCGCGCGCATTTGCGCCACGACCGGTCTTATGACATCGAGTACCGTTTGCGCCGCGCCGACGGCAGTTGGGGATGGTTCCAATCGCGCGGCGAAGCCGTACGCGACAAAGTCGGCCGCGCGCTGCGCATGGTGGGCTCGCTCACCGACATCACCGCGCGCAAAGAGAGCGAAATGCGCTTGGAGCGCTACCGCGCTTTTCTGCATCGCGTGCTGGATTCGATTCCCGATCCGCTCGCGGTGAAAGACGACGAGCATCGCTATCTCATTGTGAATCGCGCTTTTGCCGACATGATTGGGCGCGAGCCGGATGACATTGTTGGCAAGACCGGCTATGACATTTTTCCGGCGGAGCGCGTCGATATTGCCATCGACCAAGAGGAGGCGGTGGTGGCCCGTGGCGGCAGCACCCGACAGGAGGGACTGATTCCGCATGCCGGACTGGGCGAGTCGCGCAACATGATCGTCACTACGGTGGCGACCATCGGGCCGGATGGCGAAACCATCATTTTGAGCAGCGGGCAGGATGTCACCGAGTTGCGCCGCGCCATGGCGCGCTTCGCTTCCGCCATCCAAAACACGCCGCTGGTGGCGGTAATTGGCGTGAACCGCGAGGGCGTGATTGACCACTGGAACGAAACAGCCAGCTCGTTTTATGGCTATAGGGAGGAAGAGGCTGTCGGCTGCCGTCTACAGGATATTCTCGCCACCGACGAGTTGGCGCGCACCCATGAGGCGTCCATCGAAACGGTGTGGCAGACACGCCAGCCCATGCCGCCGGGCGAATGGAAGATTTGCCTCAAGAACGGGCGCTGGCGCTGGGTCTATGCGACGATGTTCCCAGTGCTGGTGGAGGACGAGGTTGTAGAATTATTCATCATGGCGGTCGATATCACCGCACGCGTCGAGGCCGAGCACGCCATCGCCCGCGCCAATGCGCAGAAAAAAACGGTGTTGGATGCGGCTACCGAAGTCGCCATTATCGCCACCGACCTCGAGGGTGTGATCACCATCTTCAATCCGGGCGCGGAGAAAATGCTCGGCTATGCGGCTGAAGAAATGGTGGGCATACAGACGCCGGGAAAGTTTAATGTGGTGGAAGAAGTGATCGAGCGCGGACAGCAGTTGTCACGCCGATTGGGCCGCACCGTCAGTGGCGTCGAGATATTTTCCGCCGCCTACGGCGAGAACGAGTGGACCTATGTGCGCAAGGATGGCAGCCGTCTCACGGTGAGCCTCGTCGTCACGACTATGCGCGAAGAGGCCGACGTCATCATCGGTTATCTGGGCGTGGCGGTCGACGTGACGGAACGCCGCCAGGCCGAGGTGGCGCTGACGAGGCGCAACGCCATCATGCAGGCGCTGATCGACAACTTCCCCGGCGGCATCACGCTCTTTGACGCCAACCACGACATGATCGCTTGCAACGAGAAGTTCAAGCGGCTGTTCGAGTTTCCGGACGAGATGTTCGAGGGCGGCCTGCCCAGCCTGGAGACGCTATTCCGTTTCGATGTGCGGCGCGGCGAAGCAGGGCCGGGCGACGAAGCAGGACCGGGCGACGAGCAGCAGCAGGTGGCGCGGCGGCTTAAAGAGGCGCGCAGCCAGCGCGGTCGCCCCTATTTGTTGGAGCGCCGTCGTCCGAATGGCATGGTGCTGGAAATACGCGGTACGCCGTTGCCCGATGGCGGTTTTGTAACCACCTCCATGGATATTTCCGAACGCAAGCGCAACGAGCAGGAACTGGAAATGCACCGCGATCACCTGCGTGAGTTGGTGGAAGAGCAAACCGCCGGCCTCCTGCTCGCCAAGGAAGCAGCGGAACGCGCTTACCGGGCCAAATCGGAATTTCTCGCCAATGTGTCGCACGAGCTGCGCACGCCTATGCACGCCATTTTGAGTTTTGCCCAGATCGGCCTGGCGAAGTGGGAATCGGCGCCGCGCGAAAAGCTGCGCGAGCATTTCGAGCGTGTGCATAAGAGTGGCGAACGCCTGCTGGCACTGTTGAACGCCTTGCTCGATCTCTCCAAACTGGAGGCTGGCAAGATGCTGGTCGATGCGCAACTGCTCGATGTCATCACGGTGGTCTGGGACGTGTTCGGTGAATTGGAGCCGCTGGCCGCCGCCAAACGCCAGACGCTGGTGCTGGTGCCGCCGCAGGTGACTACCGAGGCGACCGTGGACCCGGCGCGTCTGGCGCAGGTGATGCGCAATCTACTAGCCAATGCCATAAAGTTCACGCCGGAAGCGGGGCGCATCGCCATTACCATCGATCACGCCATGCTCGCCGCTGGCCGCCGCGCCACGGATGGCGGGGCGGTGCGCGCTTTGCGCATCACTGTGAGCGATGCCGGCGTGGGTATTCCCGACGATGAATTGGAAAGCATTTTCGACAAATTCGTGCAGAGCAAACGCACGCGCAGCGGCGCCGGTGGCACGGGACTGGGCCTGGCCATTTGCAAGGAGATTGTCGAGGCCCATGGCGGCAGCATACGCGCCGCCAATAATCCGCAGGGCGGCGCCGATCTGATTGTCACCGTGCCGATAGATCCACCAAGACGCTGGCCACCGAAGGCGGGGGCGGTGATGGTCGAAGGAGCGCAGTGCGATGTCGCAAGCTAAACTGTTGGTCGTCGATGACGATCCCCTCAACCAGGAAATCATCGCTGAGTATTTGGAAGACGCTGGATATACCCTGACGACCGCCGACAGCGGCAAGGCCGCCATGCGCCTGCTCGACGCAGTGGACGCGCAATTCGACGCGGTGCTGCTCGATCGCATGATGCCCGGCATGACCGGCATCGATGTGCTGAATCTCATGAAAGAGGATGCCCGCTGGGCGCGCCTGCCGGTCATCATGCAGACCGCCGCCGCCGCGCCCGAGCAAGTGCGGGAAGGTATCAAGGCCGGCGCCTACTACTACCTCACCAAGCCTTATGACGCCGTCGCGCTGCGCGCCATTATCCACGCGGCGTTGACCGATGCGCGCGAGCGCGCTGCGCTCGCCGAGAGCCTGCATGCCCATCCGGACGCGCTCAAACTCATGAGTGAGGCCGAATTCCGCTTTGCCACCATCTACGAAGCCCGGCGCCTGGCGGGGTTGCTTGCGCTCGCCTGCCCGCAGCCTGATCAAGCTGCGCTGGGTCTGGCGGAACTCTTCCTCAACGCCATAGAGCATGGCAACCTGGGCATCGGCTACAAGGATAAAAGACAACTCAAAATCGATGGACAGTGGGAAGCCGAAATGGCGCGGCGACTGATATCGCCCCAATACAGCGGCAGAGCCGTGCATGTACGCATGCGGCGACTGGAAGCAGCGGTCGAATTCACCATCGAGGACGAAGGCGCCGGCTTCGATTGGGCAGCCTATATCGAATTCGATCCGCAGCGCGCCTTCGATCCCAACGGGCGCGGCATCGCGCTGGCGCGGCAACTGAGCTTCGCCAGCCTGGAATACCGCGGTCGCGGCAATGTGGCGGTCGCATCGGTCGCCCTCACCCATCGGGTGAAGTGAATCGAAGCAGACCACTATTGAGCTTTTCATAACTCGCGACACTCACCACAATCCCGTTCGCCCTGAGCTTGTCGAAGGGCTTCTACGAGCTCAGCCCGAACGGTGTTTGTCATTAATTCCGGAAACATCAATAGCATCCATGCGGCTTTCCAAGGAGAGGTCAGTGGTCAACTGCGGTTATCAGGATAATAGCCAACTATTTTTTTTCGCGCCTCAGTAGTACCCTGCCGTCATCATTCCCGCAGACGGAGGCAATCATGCAACTCGGATTCATCGGCCTGGGTATCATGGGCCGGCCCATGGCCATCAACTTGGCGAAGCGCGATCACGGCTTGCATTTGTGGGCGCGGCGCGCGGTGTCGCTGGAACCTTTCGCGCAGTGGTCCGCGCGCGCCCACGTCAGCCCGACGGAAGTCGCACGTCACGCCGACATTATTTTTACCATGGTGGCGGATGCGCCCGATGTAGAAGAAGTCGTGTTCGGTGTCGGCGGCATTATCGAAGGCGCCAAGCCGGGCCATATCGTGGTCGACATGAGCACCATCTCGCCCGCGGCGGCGCGGCGTATAGGCGCGCGGATGGCCGAGAAGGGTATCGCCTTCATCGATGCACCCGTCTCGGGTGGTGAAGTCGGCGCCATCAATGGTGCGCTGTCCATCATGGCCGGCGGTACCGTCGCCGCGTTTGATAAGGTCAGGCCGCTCTTCGAATGCATGGGCAAAAACATTGTGCACGTCGGTGACAGCGGCGCCGGCCAGGTTGCCAAGGCCTGCAATCAGATACTCACCGGCATCGGCGTCGTCGCAGTGGCCGAAGCACTGACCTTCGCGAAAAAGAGCAACGTCGATCCGGCGCGCGTGCGCGAAGCGCTGCTGGGCGGCTTCGCCTACAGCAAAATTCTCGAACACCACGGCCAGCGCATGATAGACCGCAATTTCAAGCCCGGCTTCAAGGCTTGGATGCACCAGAAAGATTTGCGCATCGTCATGGAAGAAGCCCACCGCATGGGCCTCATGCTGCCCAGCGCCGCCGCCACCGCGCAACTGTTCAACGCCATGGTCGGCTCCGGCCTCGGCGAGGAGGATTCCATCGCGGTGTTGAAGGTGTTGGAGAGGAATAGCGGGTAGTGAAAGCCGATAGCGCCCGGCGATAGCCACGGCATGTAATGGCCATTCCAGACAGAATCCGCACTGGCAAACCCTGGGAGTCTGCGATGTCGATATCAGAGATTCACTTTGTGGTGGAAGAAGCGCCAGAGGGCGGCTATATCGCCAAGGCGGTTAGCGAATATGTGTTTACTGAAGCCGATGACATTTCCAGCCTGCGCGACAATGTGCGAGATGCCGTGCGCTGCCACTTTGGGGATGCGGCGCCTGGCGTGATTCGCTTGCATTTCACCCGCGAAGAAGTCATCGCCGTACCTGATTAGCCACATTGTTCAGCCGATCGGATGCGGCGCTCGGGATGAGGCGAAGTGACGGACGATGCTCGAAGGAGTCGGGCAAGAATCACCGACAGATCGAAGCGACGGTTGAATCGATATTGAACTTCGGCGAGGTAACGATGGGCATACTTGGCGAAATTGAAGGAATGATAGGTGCCGGAATAGGCCGTCTTCAGATTTCCCAGGAAGGTATTGACGGCCCGAAACTTTTCCATCTTGACGCTGGCGGCGCCGCCAGCGGTCACGGTGCGCTCGTGCGCGGCCCCCGAAGCGGTGACTGCCTTGACACACCACAGCCCGTCAGACACCACCTGTGCCGAGGCCGCCAGCGATTTCTTCGCCCATTCGGCGACGGCCTCCTTGGTAAACGCCAGCTTGCTCAGGCACACCAGCATGGGATGACCGGTCTCGGTCGTCTGCACGGCGGCAATGAAGGGGACTTTGTTCTCCGAACCCCGGCCGCTCTTGCCGCCGGGCAACTCGCCGCCCAGGTAGGCGTCGTCCACCTCAACGCGACCATCAAGCTGGCGCGGCGCTTCTCGCACACTCATGACCTGCATCAACTTGTGCTTCAGCAGCCAAGCGGTCTTGTAACGCACGCCCAAGTGGCGTTTGAGTTCCAGGGCCGATACATTGTTCTTGGCCTGGGTCAGCAAATGCATGGCCAGAAACCAGGTTGTGAACGGCAGCTTGGTGGCCTGAAAGATCGTACCGCACGTCGCCGTGGTCTGCTCCCGGCACGCCGAGCACTGCCAGTATTGCAACCCCTTGCGTTCGAAGGTGCAATGGCGCGAGCCGCCACAGTTCGGACAAACAAATCCGGCCGGCCAGCGC
>JAYUNL010000013.1:0-37042 GCA_043761745.1 Rhodocyclaceae bacterium | reverse complement strand
CCAGGCGAGACGGTCGTCATCCGATCGATAGATGTCCTCGCGCCCGTCGCCACGGGAGGTGACATGATAGAGCGCGCCAGCAAGTTCGAGCCTGAGGGGACGGGCCATGGTGGGTGGAGCTTAACACGGGGGATGTGATAATGAAAGACTTGACCCTACGGTTTTCTACGGTTTCTACGTTACTTATTTATGACCTTTGATCGTAGATTTGTTTTACGCCTAGACCTGCAAAAAAAATAGTCAATATTAGTATAGGCAATAAACTTGCTGAATAGACTACGTAGCCTAAAACCTCCCAAAGTATGTCAGGCCACTTAATCTGTTTTGCAGAAATTATAGACGCAAAAAAAACTCCAATCATCAGGCCAATTAAACTTACCAACGCGTTGAACTTCGCTTTGTATTTCATACAGATGTATATAAATATAGCTGGCCACACGATATTTCTAAAAGCCACCCAAAATAAATAAGACCCAAATGACGAAAAATAACTAACAGAAATATCGATAAAAATAAAAGCTGCGCCTACTAGAAGCGAAAAAATAATTCTCGTTATTATAGAAATATAAGGGCCAGGTCTTTCGTTATCATACTGGTTCAAGGGCATGCTTTCAGCCGGCAGATTCTGGCTCCGCCCGCACTCCGAAATATGTGAATGGCAAACTAACGGAAAGCACAGGCAAAGGCAAGCCGCGTAGCCAGCCATCTCGCCGCCTGTTTGCTAAGGCCATATTGGTGACGCTGGCAAAGCAGGCGCAAGACGCGGGATAATGCGGCCTTCGACAAGAGGCAAGCCATGAAGCGAAGCAGCGTTGTCATTGTTATCGTAGTCGTTGGAGTGGTTTTGCTGGGCGCCTGGTACGGGTGGAACAATGGCCACGAGCGCGGCGGCGAGCTGGTGCTCGGCGGCAATGTGGAAGTGCGCCAGGCCAATCTCTCTTTCAAGGTGGCTGGCCGTATCGCCGGCCTGAATGTCGATGAAGGCGATGCCATCAAGCCTGGGCAGGTCTTGGCCCAGCTTGAGAAGAGCTACTTCGAGGAGGAACTGAGCGTTGCCGTGGCGCGTAGGGAAGCCCAGGCCGCCAATCTGGCGCGGCTGGAACACGGCGCCCGCCCGGAAGAAAAAGCCCAGGCTCAGGCCAATGTCGCCGACCGCGCGGCGGCCGCCGAGAACGCCCGCCAGCAGCGCGACCGCAGCGCGGCGCTGGTGGGCAAAGGCTTTGTCTCCAAACAATCGCTGGACAGCGCCGACGCGGCAGTGCGCCAGACCAACGCGCAGCTCGATGTGGCGCGCAAGGCTCGCGATCTGGTCGTCGTCGGGCCGCGTCGCGAAGACATCGACGCCGCGCGCGCCGCGCTGGCGGCGGAGCAGGCCAATGTGGAGCAGGTCCAGCGCCGCATGGCCGATGCCGCCTTACTCGCACCGGAGGCCGGCGTGATACTCACCCGCGCTCGCGAAGCCGGCGCCATCGTCAAGGATGGCGACACCATTTACACGTTGGCGCTCACCACGCCAGTATGGATACGCGCTTACGTCGCCGAGCCCGAGCTGGCTCGCGTCAAGCCGGGCACGACAGTGAACATCGAGACCGATACGCCCGGCGGCAAAAAGTACACGGGCAAGATCGGCTTCGTCTCGCCCACCGCCGAATTCACGCCGAAGTCGGTGGAGACGCGCGAACTGCGCACCTCGTTGGTCTATCGCATCCGCGTGGTGGTGGACAATCCCGACGGCGCTTTGCGCCAGGGCATGCCGGTGACGATCCACGTTCCCGCCGGGGCCGCGCAGTGAAAGAAGCGTTGGTGACGCTGCATGGGGTCACCAAGCGCTTTACTCCGCAAGGCGCGCCGGCCATCGCGGCGCTGACAGCAAGCATTTCTGCCGGACAGGTCACCGGGCTGGTCGGTACCGACGGTGCTGGTAAGACCACGCTGATGCGTCTCATGGCGGGCCTGTTGGCGCCTTCTGACGGCCGCATCGAGGTGCTGGGTCTGGATAGCCTCAAGGACAACGCGGCCCTGCATCGCAGAGTCGGCTACATGCCGCAACGCTTCGGCCTCTACGAAGAACTCACCGTGCAGGAAAACCTCGATCTGCATGCCGATCTGCGCAATGTCACCGGCGCTGAGCGCAAGGCCTCGTTTCAGCGGCTGCTCGAATTCACCGGCCTTGCGCCCTTCACGCGGCGTTATGCCGGCCGTCTTTCCGGCGGCATGAAACAGAAGCTGGGTCTCGCCTGTGCGCTGCTCAGTTCGCCGCGTTTGATGCTGCTCGACGAGCCCAGCGTGGGCGTTGATCCGATTTCGCGGCGCGAGCTGTGGCGCATGGTGTATGAGCTGACGGCGCGCGGCGTGGGTGTGGTGTGGAGCACCTCCTATCTCGATGAGGCCGAGAAGTGCGCTGAAGTCATCGTGCTGAATGCAGGCCAAGCGCTCTACCAGGGCGATCCGCGCGTGATGAGTCGGGATATGGCGGGGCGCGTATTTCTGCTGAGCGATATTGCCGGCGACCGACGCAGCGTTCTGGCCGATGTCTTGCAGCGCGCCGATATTGAAGACGGCGTGATTCAGGGCGCGCAGTTGCGTCTCGTCACTAAGGCTGGCGCTGTGGCGATGGATGCCGGCAGCCTCAACGCCGGCGCGTCTGCGACCCTGGCGGCCACCGAGCCGCGCTTCGAAGACGCTTTCGTGGCGCGGCTGGGCGGCATACCCAAGTCGCGGCCGGTGTTTGAAACTAGGATGGCAGAAAAGCAGGCGCCGGGCGATGCGCTTGAGTCTGACTCTGACTCTGACTCTGACTCTGAGACATATTCCCGCGAAGTGGCGGTGGTGGCCGACGGCCTCACCAAACGCTTCGGCGATTTCACGGCGGCCGATCACATCAGCTTCAGCATCAAACGCGGCGAGATATTCGGCTTGCTTGGCCCCAATGGCGCGGGCAAGTCCACCATCTTCAAAATGCTTTGCGGTTTGCTGCGCGCGACGTCGGGCAAGGCCACGGTGGATGGCGTGGATTTGTTTCGCTCGCCGTCGAAAGCCCGTTCGCACCTGGGCTATATGGCGCAGAAATTCTCGCTCTACGGCGATCTCTCAGTCTTGCAGAACCTGGAATTTTTCTCCGGCGTGTACGGCTTGCGCGGGGAGCGCCGTCAGGCGGCGGTGCGGCGCGCCATCGAGGCCTTCAACTTCGCGCCGCATCTCGACGTGAATGCCGGCGATTTGCCGCTGGGCTACAAGCAGCGCCTGTCGCTGGCTTGCGCCATCATGCACCAACCGGCGGTGCTGTTTCTCGACGAGCCGACTTCCGGCGTGGACCCCATCACCCGTCGCGAATTCTGGGGCTACATCAACGCCATGGTGCGCGGCGGTGTGACCGTGATGGTCACCACTCATTTTATGGACGAGGCCGAATATTGCGACCGCCTCGCGCTCATCTACGGCGGCAAGACCATCACCACCGGCACACCGGATGAATTGAAGGCTTCAGTGCAGCGGCCCGATGAAGGCGTACCGACGCTGGAAGAAGCCTTCATCCGCCTCATCGAAACGCATGACCTCGACCAGGAGGCCGCATGACCGCGCCCGTCGACGACACCAACACCCTCGCCGTGCGCTGGCGGCGGCTGCGCGCGCTGATGAAGAAAGAGTGGCTGCAAATCCTGCGCGATCCTAGCGCGCTGATAGTGGCGCTGGTGCTGCCGCTGTTTCTGCTCTTCGTGTTCGGCTACGGCGTGTCGCTCGATGCCAGCAGTGTCCGCTTGGGGCTGGCCATTGAATCGCCGACCTCCGAGACCTCATGGTTCCAGGCCTCACTGGAGAACACACCTTTTTTCCGCATCAAGACGGCACGTAATCGCGCGGCGCTGGATGACGAGATGATGACCGGGCACCTGGATGGCATCGTGGTGCTGGCTGGCGATTTCTCGCAGAAGCTGGCGCGCGGCGAGACTGCGCCGGTGCAGATCATCACCGACGGCAGCGATCCCAACACGGCGGGCCTGGTCTCGGGCTATGTGCAGGGCGCCTGGCAAAGCTGGCTGGCCCAGCGCGCCCTCTCGTCGGGCGCCGTGATGGCGCTGCCCATCCGCATCGAAGCCCAGGTCTGGTTCAACCCGGAGTTGAAAAGCCGGCGCTTTCTCGTGCCCGGCTCCATTGCGCTGATCCAGATGCTCATCGGCACCTTGCTCACGGCGCTGGTGGTGGCGCGCGAATGGGAGCGCGGCACCATCGAATCACTGCTGGCCACACCCACCGGCGTCGCGGAGTTTCTGATCTCCAAACTGGTGCCCAACTTTATGCTGGGCATGGCCGCGATGGCCGTGTCGGTGACGGCGGCCGTGTTTCTCTTCGACATTCCGCTACGTGGCAGCCTGCTGGCGCTGGTCGCGCTCACGGCCGCCTTCCAGGCCTGCGCGTTGTCGGTGGGCTTGCTGGCTTCCACGGTATCGCACAGCCAGTTTGTCGCCACGCAGATCGCCATGTTTGCTTCTTTTCTCCCAGGGTTTTTTCTCTCCGGTTTCATTTTCGATTTGTCAGGCACGCCGCTGGCGATACGCCTGCTGTCGTACATCATTCCAGCACGTCATTACGTACAAGGCCTGCAAACCATTTTCCTGGCCGGCGATGTGCCGGGCTTGCTGTTGCGTTGCATGGCGGCGCTGATGGGCCTGGCTTGTGTGCTGCTTGTCGTGGTGGTCCGCAATACGCGGACTCGGCTTGATTAGGGCGACGACATGATCTGGCGCATCTGGAATCTGATCATCAAGGAACTGCTGGCGATCTGGCGCGACCCGAAAAGCCGCACCGTGCTGATCGTGCCGCCCATGCTGCAAATCCTGCTCTTCGCCTTCGCCGCCACGCAGGAGGTGAGGAATGTGCCCATCGCGGTATTCAATGAAGACAGCGGCAAGTCTGCGCAGCAAATTATCTTGCGCCTGGAAGGCGTCGACGCCTTCAGCCACATTCGCATGCTGCAAAACGAGGGCGAGATACGCGAAGTGATCGACAACCAGGATGCGTTGTTTGTGCTGCGCATAGGCCAGGATTTCTCGCGCCGCATCGAGCGCGGCGAAAGTGCGCCGCTGCAATTGTTGCTCGACGGCCGCCGCTCCAACGCCGCGCAAATCGCGCAAGGCTACGTTGCCGCCATCATCGGTCGCTATAACGAAGAGCTGCTCACGGCGCGCCGCGCGCCGCCGTCTTCCAGCGTGATCACCGAACGCACCTGGTTTAACCCCAATCGCGAAGCGCAGACCAGCACCGTGCCCAGCCTCATGGGCATGCTGACCTTGTCGACGGCGTTGATGGTCACCGCGCTCTCCATCGCCCGCGAACGCGAGATCGGCACCTTCGAGCAACTGCTGGTGACGCCGCTGCGGCCCATAGAAATCGTCATCGGCAAAATGGCGCCGGGGCTCATCGTCGGTCTGGTGCAGGGCACGCTGGTGGCCGTGGTTGCCGTGTGGCTGTTCGGCATACGCCTGCAAGGCTCCATCGCCTTGCTCTATCTGGGCCTGGTGCTGTTTCTGCTCGCCGCCATAGGCGTCGGCCTGTTCATCTCATCGCTGGTGTCCACGCAGCAGCAAGCGATGTTGGGCGGCATGACCTTCATGATGCCCGCCTCCATCCTCTCCGGCTTCGCCAGCCCCGTCGCCAACATGCCCGAATGGTTACAGGTGCTCAACTGGATCAATCCGCTTGCCCACTTTCTCATCATCATCAAAGGTGTCTTCCTGCGCGACGCGCCATTGCCTCTCATCGCGCAACAACTCTGGCCGCTACTGGTTATCGCCGTCTTCACTGTGACTGCGGCGGCTTGGATGTTTCGTCGGAAGATACGCTGAAGGCTTCTGGCGGCTTTGGCCCGCATCGAACTGCCTAGGGCTTCCGTGTCCTGCCGCGGCGCCTTGACAGTGCCTCTGCTCAGTATTACATTACTGACTAGTCAGTTACTAAATCCCCGCCCCCCCCAATGAACCACCCTGCCGACGAGTCGCGCTGGCGACGCCGTAAGGAGGCGCGTCCCGCTGAATTGGTGGCGGCCGCCATCGAGCTCTTTGTTGAAAAGGGTTTCGCGGCGACACGCCTAGAGGAAATCGCCGCGCGGGCCGGGGTTTCCAAGGGCACGGTCTATCTGTATTTTTCCAGCAAGGAAGAACTTTTCAAGGCGGCGGTGCGCGAGGGTGTGGTGCCGCATCTGGCCGAGGTCGAGCGCCTGATCGAGAAGGACACCGGGAGTGTCGCCGACCTGCTGCGCAATATTCTAATGACTGCCTGGCACGTGAGTGGCGACAGCCCGGTGGGCGGCTTGCCCAAGCTGGTGGTGGCGGAAGCGCGGAACTTTCCTGATCTCGCGCGTTTCTACTTCGACGAAGTGATCAGCCGCTCGACGCGGCTATTCATCGTTCTGCTTGAGCGCGGCATCCAACGTGGCGAGTTTCGGCCTTTCGATGTCAAAATCATGGAGCGCATTATCCTCGCGCCCTTTCTGATGCATATCATCTGGCGCCATTCGTTGTCGTGCTGCGAGGCATCGCCGCTGTCCGACGAAAGCTACGCGACCGAGGCCATCGAGCTGATCCTGCGTGGTTTACGCGCTGACCTCGTGATCGCTGACCCCAAGAATACGAAACCCAAAGGCAAAAAAAATGCGTGACAATTTTTTACGTGACAATCCTCTATGGCGAAGCAAAGCGGGCAGGGTGGCGATCGGCATCATCGTGGTGGTCGCCGCAGCGTCGACCTGGATGTTGACCCATAACGCCAAATCAGAGTCCAAGGTGGTTGCCGCTGCGCCGCTGGAATTCGAAGCTGCCGATGTGGTGCGCGCCGGGACGCGCGAACTGGCGCGCACGCTGCCACTGACGGGGACCTTGAATCCCATCAACCAAGCGGTGGTGAAGGCCAAGGTGGCTGGCGAGATACGCGATCTAACCGTACGCGAGGGTGTGGCGGTGCGCGCGGGTCAGGTGATCGGCCATATCGACGTGACGGATGCGCAAGCCCAGCTTGCCGGCCGCCAAGCGGATGTCGAGGCGGCGCGCGCCCAGGCCCAGGTGGCGGAAAAAAATCGCGCCACCCAGCTCGCGCTGTTGGAGCGCAAGTTCATTTCGCAGAACGCTTTCGACACCACGCAAGGCAACTACGATGTCGCGAAGGCCAAACTGAAAGCCGCCGATGCCACTGCGGATGTGGCGCGCAAGGCACTGCGCGATACCACGCTGGCGGCGCCCATCAGAGGCATGATTTCCGAGCGTTATGCCCAGGCGGGCGAGCGCGTGCCGGTGGATGGAAAAATTGTCGACGTGGTGGATTTAAGCCGGCTGGAACTGACAGCGCCGGTACCGGCCAGCGATATCGCTGCCGTGCGCAAGGGGCAGGCCGTGAGCTTTCGCGTCGAAGGTTTTGGCGAACGCGAGTTTGTTGGGCGTATCGACCGCATCAATCCCGCTGTCGCGCCCGGCTCGCGTTCAATGGAGATCTATGCCGTCATCGATAACACCGATGGCAGCTTGAAGGGCGGCATGTTTGCCCAGGGCAAGCTGGTGACCGGAAGTTTGGCCGACGCACTGGTGGTGCCCGCCAGTGCGGTGCGCGAAGAGCGCGGCGAATACTACGTGTACGCCATTGAAGGCGGCAAAGTGCTGCGCCGCGTGGTGACTGTCGGCGCCCGCGTGGATGACTTGGCACAGATCGCCACAGGCCTTGCGCCGGGAGCAACGGTGGTGCGTCATAACCTGGGCAGTCTGCGCGAGGGAACGGCCGCCACCATCAAGGCGGCGCCCGTGAATCCGGCATCTGCAACGCCGCCCGCAGCGCACTAGCCGATCCCCGGAGCCCCCCAGCCATGTGGTTTACCCGCGTTAGCATCGCCAACCCCGTTTTCGCCACCATGATGATGTTGGCCTTACTGGTGCTTGGTCTTTTCTCTTACAGAAACCTGAAGGTCGACCAGTTGCCGGATGTGGCCATGCCGATCGTCGTCGTGCAGACCGATTATCCGGGCGCCTCGCCGGAAAGTGTGGAAGAAGAAGTCACGCGCAAGATTGAAGAAGCCGTGAATACCGTGAGCGGCATCAAGACGCTCTCTTCGCGCTCCTACGAAGGCTCTTCGCAGGTCATCATCGAATTCAATCTTTCGATGGATCCGCGTCTTGCCGCGCAGGATGTGCGAGAAAAAATCGCCGCAGTGCGCCCGATGTTGCGTGACGAGGTGAAAGAACCGCGCGTCACGCGCTTTAACCCGGACGACTTCCCCATCGTTTCGGTGGCGGTGACTTCGGACAAGCGCAAGCTGCGCGATCTCACCACACTTACCGATCAGCTCATCAAGAAACGCCTGGAAAATGTCAGCGGCGTAGGTCAGTCCACCATCGTCGGCGGCGTCAAGCGCGAGCTGCGCGTGCATCTGCGGCTGCCGGAGATGGAGGCCTTGCAGGTGGGCGCCGATCAGGTGATCACAGCCTTGCGTGCAGAAAACCAGGAAGCGCCGGTGGGCAACGTTACCGGCAGCGCGGTGGATCGTGTCGTCAAAGTCACCGGCCGGCTGGCCTCGCCCGAAGATTTCCGCAATCTTATCGTGGCGCGGCGTGGCAGCAAGCCGGTGACCTTGGGCCAGGTGGCGGATATCGAGGACGGCCAGGCCGAAGAAGACAGCATTGCGATGATCAACGGACAGCGCACGCTCTCCGTGGATATCATCAAGGCGCAGGGTGAGAACACCATCGCCGTGGTCGAAGGCGTGCGCGAAGTGGTGCGCAATCTCGCTAAAGAATTACCGCCGGACGTGCGTCTCGACATCGTGCGCGATGGGTCGGTGGGCATCCGCGATTCCGTGCGCGATGTGCAGACGACGCTGCTGGAAGGCGGCCTGCTGACCATCGCCATCGTCTTCCTGTTCCTCGGCTCCTGGCGCAGTACGGTCATCACCGGGCTGACGCTGCCAATCTCGCTGATTGGCACCTTTCTCTTTGTCTATGCCTTCGGCTTCACGCTCAATGTATTGACCTTGATGGCGCTTTCCATGTCGGTCGGCCTGCTGATCGACGACGCCATCGTGGTGCGCGAGAACATTGTGCGTCATATGGCCATGGGCAAGGGCCATTTCGAGGCGGCGCTGGAGGGCACCCAGGAAATCGGGCTGGCGGTGCTGGCGACCACTTCTTCCATTGTCGCGGTGTTTTTGCCGGTGGGCTTCATGGGCGGCATCATCGGCCGCTTCTTCCACCAGTTCGGTGTCACGGTGGCGGCGGCTGTGCTGATTTCCATGTTCGTCAGCTTCACGCTGGATCCGATGCTCTCCAGTATCTGGCGCGACCCCGAAGCGCATGGCCACCATGGGCGCGGGCCGATCGGCCGCATGCTGACCTGGTTTGCAGGCCTGACAGAGTGGCTGGAAGTGCGTTACCAGGCCTTGCTGGCGTGGGGGCTGGATCATCGCAAGACGGTGCTGGCCATTGCCGCAGCCAGCTTCTTTGGTTCCTTCTTGCTGGTGCCTTTGCTCGGCTCGGAATTTCTGACCGACCCAGATATGAACGAGTTGCAGGTTCAATTCACCACGCCGGTTGGTTCTTCGCTGACGCTCACCCAAGCCAAAGTGCATCAGGTGGATGCCGCCTTGCGTGAATTTCCAGAGGTGAAATTCACTTATGCGACAGTGAATACGGGCTTCTCGCGCGGCAAGAACAGCGTCAACATCTTCGTGCAATTACTGCCACGCAGCCAGCGCAGCATCGGTCAGGCGGCGCTGTCGCAGGCCATGCGTAAAAGGTTGAGTGCGATTCCTGGCATAGAACTGACCTTGATCGGCGTATTCAAATCGGTGGGCACCGGCAAGCCTATCCAAGTGAGTTTGCTAGGCTCGGATCGCGCCACCCTGGACAGGTTGGCCCAGCAGGTCATGGAAAAAATCGCCAGCACGCCCGGTCTGGTGGACCTCGAAACCAGTAGCAAGGCAGCGAAACCGCAGCTCTCTGTCGATCTGAAACGTGAACTGGCGAGCGACTTGGGCATCGGTGTCGGTCAGACAGCGAACACGCTGCGGCCGCTCTTGGCCGGTCAGGCGGTGGGCAACTGGCGCGCGCCGGATGGACAGTTCTACGACGTCACCGTGCAATTGCCGGCGGCCGCGCGTGAGTCGATCGCCGACCTATCGCATGTTTATCTGACCAGCAATCGGAACGACGCCAATGGCGCACCGCGCATGGTTGCCCTGCGTGAGATCGCCGAGCTGCGGTCGGAACTGGGCCCGACGCAGATCAATCGCAAAGAGCAATTGCGCGAGGTGCTGATCTCGGGCAACACCTTCAACCGACCGGCCGGCGATATCGGTACGGACGTCCGCGCCGTGCTCGACAAGATGGAGTTCCCGCCCGGCTACCGCTACACCATGGGCGGATCGGCCAAGGATATCCAGGAAGCGCTGCAATACGCCGTTGTTGCGCTGGTGCTGGCTATCGTGTTCATCTACCTGATTCTGGCGTCGCAGTTTGGCAGCTTCTTCCATCCGCTGGCCATCATGATGTCGTTGCCGCTGTCCTTGGTGGGTGTCATTCTTGCGCTACTGGTGGCGCGCAGCTCGCTCAACATCTTCTCCATCATAGGCTTCGTCATGTTGATGGGCCTGGTCACCAAGAACGCCATTCTGCTGGTGGACTTCATCAATCATGGCATGCGCGCCGGCAAGTCGCGGCGTGAGGCGGTGATCGAGGCCGGCGCGGTGCGCTTACGGCCCATCATGATGACCACCCTGGCGATGATCTTCGGCATGTTGCCGCTGGCCCTGGGTCTGGGCCCCGGCGGCGAGCAGCGCGCACCCATGGGCCAGGCGGTGATGGGGGGCGTGATCACCTCCAGTTTGTTGACCTTGGTGGTGGTACCGGTGGTCTATACGTATTTCGACGATTTCACCACTTGGCTCAAGCGCAAGCTGCAACGCGCCGACAAAGGTGATGTCGTGCCCACCGGCGCCTTGGGGGATTAGCGAAATACGGCTTGCCGACCTGCGATAAAATGATCGACTTATGGCGATCGACTTGAGTGGAGCAACGACAATGAATGTGGAAAAAGCGCGCTTCAACATGGTGGAACAGCAGATTCGTCCTTGCGAAAGCCTGGACCTGGAAATGCGCGAGCTCCTGCTCTCTGTGAAACGTGAGGCTTATGTGCCGGCCGCCTATCGCGGCCTGGCGTTTGCCGATGTGGAAATTCCGCTGGCCAATGCGCCCGGCGCGATCATGCTGGAGCCCAAGGTTGAAGCCAAGATCATGAATGCCCTGCGGCTGAAAAAAACCGACCGGGTGCTGGAGATCGGTACCGGTTCCGGCTTCATGGCGGCCCTGATGGCGGCGCGCGCCGAACATGTTTACAGCGTAGAACTGTTGCCGGCGTTGGCGGTGTTGGCGCAGGCCAATCTCAAGCGCCAGGGTGTCGCCAATGTGACGGTGGAAGAAGGCGACGGCGCGCACGGCTGGTCGACGCATGCGCCTTATGACGTTATCGTGCTGTCGGGCTCAACGCCCAGGCTGCCCGAAGCATTGCTCAAACAATTGAAGCCGGGCGGCCGATTGTTTGCGGTGGTAGGAGAAGCGCCCGCCATGGAAGCGCAGTTGGTAACCAACGCTGGCGAAGGCCGTTATCGTACCGTGAATCTGTTCGAAACCAGCGTGCCGCCGCTGAGTAATGCCGAGTTGTGTGAGGCGTTCACTTTTTGAATTTGCGGTGATGCGACAGATCAGCGCAGGCGAACTGAAGGATTGGCTTGCGGACGAAAGTCGGCCGCAGCCCGTCTTGCTCGACGTGCGCGAGCCGCACGAGTTCGCTGCCTATCGCATCGAAGGCGCGCAATTGATGCCCATGCAAACCGTGCCGGCGCGTCTGGAAGAGCTGGACCGCCAGCGCGATATTGTAATGATTTGTCATTCCGGCGTGCGTAGCCATCACGCCGGCTTGTTCTTGAAACAAAACGGCTTCGAGCGTGTGCACAACCTGGCTGGCGGCGTGGTCGCCTGGGCGCACGAGGCCGAGACTGGCGCGGGCTGATACGTCGGGTTTAACTAAAGGATGGTCATGAAAGCAAAAATGCTCCTGCTGTCGCTGGCTTTGGCTGGTGCGCCGGCTTTCGGCGCCGATTTATTGCAGATGTACCGTGAAGCGCTTACTTACGACGCTCAATACGATGCGGCAAAATCGGCGCTGGAAGCGGGTCGCGAGAAACTGCCGCAAGGGCGGGCCGGCTTGCTGCCGACGATTTCCGGCACGGCGAACACCACCCACAACGATGTCGATTTCGAGCAACGCGCCAGTGGGGCGACGCAAAGCAGTGCCAGATACAACAGCAGCGGCTATCAGGTGTCGCTGACTCAGCCGCTGTTCCGTTGGCAAAATTTCATGCAGTACCAGCAAGGCAAGCTGCAAGTGGTTCAGGCCGAAGCGCAGTTTGCGCAGGCCAAGCAGGATCTGGCGTTGCGCGTGTCGCAAGCTTATTTCGATTCGCTCTTGGCGCAGGAAAGCCTGGCCTTGGCGGGCGCGCAGAAAAAAGCCATTGGTGAGCAGCTCGAACAAGCCAAGCGCAATTTTGAAGTAGGCACAGCCACCATCACCGATTCGAACGAAGCCCAAGCGCGTTTTGACCTCACCACCGCGCAGGAAATCGCTGCGGAGAACGATCTGGAGATCAAGCGCCAGGCGCTCAATCAGGTGATTGGCAAGGTGCCCGATGTGCTGAAGGGCTTGCGGCCCCAGGTGCAATTGCAGCGCCCGCAGCCCGATGACATGACAAAGTGGGTCGAGGCGGCCGAGCAAAATAATCCTTTAGTTGCCGTGCAGCAGGCGGCTTTAGAAATCGCCGATAGGGAAGTTGGCAAACAGCGCGCGGGACATTATCCGACCATCGATTTAGTGGCGGCGCGCGGGCGTAATTCCAACACCGGGGCGCTGGCCTTTGGGGGCATCGCAGCGGGCACCGCTATTCCCGGCAGCGACACCACGTCGACTACCGTAGGCCTGCAACTCAATCTGCCGATTTTCGCCGGCGGCGCCACTGCTTCGCGTGACCGCGAAGCAGTGGCGCTGCGCGACAAGGCGCGGGCCGATCTGGACAATGTGCGCCGCTCCGCCGCGCAGAGCGCACGCCAGGCTTATCTTGGTGCCACCAGCGGCATGTCACAGGTGAAGGCTTACGAGCAGGCGCTGATTTCGTCGCAGTCCGCGCTGGATTCGAACAAGCTGGGTTACGAAGTCGGCGTGCGCATCAACATCGATGTGCTGAACGCTCAGCAGCAGCTCTATTCCACACGGCGCGATCTCGCCAAAGCCTACTTCGATACGCTGCTGGCGCAACTGCGCTTGAAAGCAGCGGCCGGCACCTTGGGCGAAGAGGACATTCAGGCCATCAACGCATTGCTCGTGCAATAAGCGCCATGGTGCGCGCCGTGGCGCCGCGATGGCGCGCGGCGAAATCCTTGCCGGTGCGGCTCATCTCGGCGCGGGCGTGGGCATCTGCCAGCAATATCGCAGCCTGGGCCAACAAATCTTCGGCATCTTTGACGCGTCGCGCCGCACCGCAAGCAACCGCTTGTTCCGCCGCCACGGCGAAGTTGTAGGTCGAGTGGCCTATCAAGACTGGCGCGCCGACAGCGCAGGCTTCAATGAGGTTTTGACCGCCATAGTCGAGCAGACTGCCGCCGATGAAGGCGACATCGCAAGCCGAATAGTAGGCGAACATCTCCCCCATGCTGTCGCCCAGCAACACTTGTGTTGCGCCCGCTATCGGCTGCTGTGCACTGCGGCGTTGCAGACGCAGGCCGCGCGCTTCGATAAGCGCCGCGACTTCATCGAAGCGCTGTGGATGGCGTGGCACGATAACGAGCAGGCCGTCGCCCAGCAGGTGGGCTTTCAGGGCGTCGAGTATCAGTGCCTCTTCCCCTGCGCGCGTACTGGCCGCCAGGAGTGCCGGGCGCGTGGACATCATCCGGCGCAGTTCGCCGCCCAATGCGAACTGTTCGGGCTGCGGTAACAGATCGAATTTCAGGTTGCCTAACACTTCGACCTGGGGCGCACCGAGGGCGCGTAGGCGTGCGGCATCTTCTTCTGCCTGGGCGGCGATACCCGTCAGTTGTCGCAGCGCTTGACTGGTCAAGCTGGCAAAGCGCGCGTAGCGGCGTGCGGATTTTTCGGAGAGGCGCGCATTGACCAGCAGTAGCGGGATATCTCTCTCGCGGCAGATCGCCACGAGGTTGGGCCAGATTTCCGTTTCCATGATGAGCCCCAGCACCGGACGGAAGTGATCGAGAAAGCGCCGTACCGCGCCGGGATAGTCGTAGGGCAAATAAGCGCGCAGCACCGTGTCCCCAAAAAGCTGGGCCGATGTTTCCCGGCCGGTGGGCGTCATGTGCGTGAGCAAGATGCGGTGGTCGGGATAACGGACGCGCAGTGCGGCGATCAGAGGCTGGGCGGCGCGGGTTTCGCCGACCGAGACGGCATGCAGCCAGATAGTCGGTTGCGCAGCGTTGGCGCTATCGGCAGTGTAATAGCCGAACCGCTCGCCGATATGCTGGCGATAGGCCGGCTGGAGTCGGCCGCGCCACCACAAATGCAGCGCTACATAGGGCAACAGCAAGGCCAACACGAGCCGGTAGAGCAGGCGGGCCATCATGCGAGCAGGCTGGCGACGGCGGCGATGACCACATCCACCGAGGGCGGCGCACCGATGTCGCCGAGGTTCACTGCGTTAGCAGTGGCATAAACGCCGGTTTGCACGGGATCGCTGCTGCAAAACAATGCGACCACCGGACGATTCAGCGCGGCGGCGAGATGGGTCAGGCCGGTGTCGACGCCGACCACGATAGCCGCGCCGGCGATTAGTTGCGCCATGGCGTCCAACGCCAGCGCAGGCGCGGCGACAGCCTGCGCCATGCCGGCCGCAAGGCGCTGTGCGCGCTCACGCTCCTCGGCACTGCCGGCAGGCAGCACGCAGAAAATTCCACGCGCATGCAGCGCGGCGCCAAGCGCGAGCCAGTCGTGTTCCGGCCAGAGCTTGTCGGCGCGGCTGGTGGCGGTGAGCAATACGGCGTAGGGCCGGGGCGGCAGCCAGGGCGCGGCGAGCGGCTCAGCGTGGATGCCGTAGTTGAGGGGTAAATCGGGGGCGTAACCGAGGGCAGCCGCAGCCAGCCAGCGATAACGCTCGACCGCATGCTGATTTTGCGGAATGGCATAGGTGCTGTCGTAGAAGCGCGCCGCCAGGGGTTCGCGCGCTGTCTCAGCGGCGTTGCCGGCGCGTCGGCCGTGGGCCAAGCGGGCAATCAATGCGCTCTTGACCAGGCCTTGCGTGTCGAGCACCAGGTCGTAGCGCCGAGATTGCAGGCTGCGCTTGAAGCTGGCTATTTGCTTCCACGTCTCGGGCGACCACAGACTGCCGCGCCAGCGCCTCAGCGCAATCGGCAGGACGCGATGGACGGCCGGATGCAAGCGGGGTAAGGCGGCGAAGTTTTCCTCCACGACCCAATCGATGCTGGCCTCGGGAAAGCGCGCATGGATATCGCTGGCGACCGGCAGGTTATGCACGATATCGCCCAACGAGGAAATCTTGATCAGGAGTATGGAGCGCATGGTTGCCGCAGGCTGCTTCGGCGGCTTGGGCGGCTTACGTTGGGTGTTTGCGCTTAGAATAGAGGCACCTTTTTGCTCGCTTGCTTTGCCAACTTATTTTGCTTACTTATTGCCTACTTCGCAGGCCGCGATTATAGCTCACGCATGTCCGTCGCTACTCAGCCACTTTCCGCTGTCATTATCACGCTCAATTGCGAGACTGCCCTGGCGGCCTGCCTGGGCAGTCTCGCCTTCGTCGACGAAATCGTTGTTGTTGATTCGGGTAGCCAAGACGGCACCGTCGCACTGGCGCAAAGCCGCGGCGCACGGGTGATCCAAAAGGACTGGATGGGCTTTGGCGCGCAAAAGCGCTACGCCGTCGAGCAGGCGCAGCATGACTGGGTGCTGTGCATCGATTCAGACGAACGCGTTACCCCCGAGCTGGCGGCCGAGATCAAGCGGACCTTGGCACAACCTCGCCATGAAGCCTATGAATTCCCGCGCCGCAATCGTTTTCTCGGCCGCTACTTGCGGCACGGCGAGGGCTATCCGGATTGGAGTCTGCGACTCTTCAATCGCCGTCATGCGGCGTGGTCAGACGATACGGTGCACGAAAAGGTGGTAACAACCGTTTCGGTTGGCCACCTGCAAGGCGATTTGCTGCATGACTCCGCCGCCGACCTGGACAGCTATCTCGCCAAGCAGAACCGCTATACCACGCTAGCCGCCGAGCGGCTGTACGCCGAGGGCAAGCGTGCCGGTGCGGCGGCCTTGCTGCTGAGCCCCCTGCTGCGCTTCGTTAAGTTTTACTTCTTCCGCCTCGGCCTGCTGGACGGCCTGCCGGGGCTGGTGCACATTCTCATCGGCTGTCAAAACAGCTACACGAAGTATGCGAAAATAATAGACTTGCAAAAGCGACAGGGCAAAGCATGAAAGTCCTCATCACCGGTGCCGCCGGCTTTATCGGCATGCACACTGCGAAGCGTTTGCTCGACCGCGGCGATGAAGTCGTCGGTATCGACAACCTCAACGACTACTACGATGTGAGGCTGAAAGAGGCGCGACTTGCGCGACTTGCGGCTTACCCAAATTTCCGCTTCGCTAAACTCGACATTTCCGATGCGGCGGGCGTCGCCGCCGTGTTTCAGCAAGAGGCTCCCCAGCGCGTTGTGAATCTTGCCGCACAGGCAGGCGTACGCTATTCGCTGACCAACCCGCAGGCCTACGTCCAAAGCAATCTGACCGGCTTCGTCAATATTCTGGAAGGTTGTCGACATGGCAAGGTGGAGCACCTCGTCTATGCCAGTAGCTCCAGCGTGTATGGCGGCAACACCAAGATGCCGTTTTCCGAACACGACAGCGTGGATCACCCAGTCAGTCTCTACGCCGCCACCAAGAAGGCCAACGAGTTGATGGCGCACACCTATAGCCACCTGTTTGGCCTGCCTACCACGGGTCTGCGATTTTTCACTGTGTACGGCCCGTGGGGTCGCCCGGACATGGCGCTGTTTCTGTTCACCAAGGGGATACTCGAAGACAAACCCATCGAGGTTTTCAACCATGGCCGCATGCGGCGCGACTTCACCTTCGTGGACGATATTGTCGAAGGCGTGGTGCGCGTACTTGACCGCCCGTCGACCCCGTCGGCGACCTTCGACCCCTTGCAGCCCGACCCGGCGACAAGCAACGTGCCCTATCGCATCTACAACATCGGCAATCATCAGGAAGTCGAATTGATGACCTACATCGAAACACTAGAAGAAATGCTCGGCAAGAAAGCCGAGAAAATATTCCTGCCGCTACAGAATGGCGATGTGCCTGCCACCCTCGCAGATACAGAAGCGCTGCGCATTGACACCGGGTTTGCGCCGGCCACCTCAGTCAAAGATGGTATCGGGCGTTTTGTCGATTGGTATCGTGAGTACTATCACGTTGCGGTGGCGTGAGAGTTCCTGAGCGGAGTTTGGCTAAGTACCATTTTGATGGCGACTTGCTTGCAACGCAGTGCTACGGTTCGAATCGCCTAGGCGCATAGGCAAAATCATTGCTTGCTTCACTATGACTGAAAACAAGATCGTCGTTCATGCGCTGCGCCATAGCGGCGTTGAAGCCTTTGTACTTGGGCATTAGTGATATTAACTTCATGGCCATGCCAAACAATTGCATAGGGATGGTCACAAATCGCGGCTTTCGACCCAGACTTGCAAAAATGCGTGCGACCATTTCACGATAGCTGAGCGTTTCTCCGCCACTTAGGTCATAGGCCTTGTTGAAGGCGCGCGAATCTTTCAACGTAACTACGCAGGCGGCGGCCAGATCGTCGGCGTGTACCGGTTGCCGTAGTCCACTGGCTTGGCCAAGCAACGGGAAGAAGGTAGTGGTATTAATCAGTCTGCGGATCAAAGTGACACTTTGATCCATGCCTACACCGTAGATCAGCGTCGGGCGAAAAATCGTCCAGTGGATACCCAAGCGCTCACAGATCTTTGCCAGCTGCTCTTCCGACGCGACTAGACGCTGCGCATAGGCGCGCTCACTAGTCACTGGTGAGTTGACCTTACTATGCACACTAGATGAACTGAAAACGATGAGGCGGCTTACACCCAGTGTAGAAAATGTTTCTAATTGTGCCGGCAATAGAACCAATGGCGCCAGATGGATGAGGGTATGGGCAGGAGGCAACGCCGCCAGGCCAGCGCTATCCCGTACGTCGACACGCAACCAGAAGATGTTCGCCGCCGAAGCTTTGCTTGCCTGTTTGGGCGTATAGGCCCGGCTAATGGCGATGACGCGATATCCGGCCTCAACGAGTCGCGGTAATAAACAGAGGCCAATCTGACTAGTCGCGCCGGTGACAATGATATTGCGTGAGGCGAATGTTGTCCCTACCTTTTGTGCCGGTTCTACGGATTGACGACTGCCCTGGCGAACGTTAGGTAGTGATGCCTTGCTGTTGTGGCGCAGCAGCAGCCAGAGAGATTTCAGCGTGAAACGTACCCATACCGCTACTATCACAGCAATCATTAGGCTGCGTGGATATTGATGCTTGAAAAAGCGTCGATAGAAACGCACCATCCCTTTGTGTTTATGCCACTCGACAAAAACAGGACGCGAAGAACTGCTGCTTCCCTTAAGGTGCATGATTGCGACGCCAGGCACGAATAGGATTTTGTATTCGGCTTGGCGGAATCGCATACACCAGTCCAAATCTTCGCAATGCAGAAAGTAGCCATCGTCGAGCGGACCAACTTTCTGCAACGCACTACGTCGTACTAGCATGAATGCCCCGGAAATAGCTTCCACTTCAATCGTCTGATCGGGCAATGGCTCGTTTGTCATATCGAACGCCTGAAAGCGAGGGTTGCCTGGAAAAACCGAGTTCAAACGCAGGACGCGAACAAATGTTCGCCAAGGTGTCGGCACGTAGCGTCGACAACCCACTTGTTCAGAACCATCCAGGTTCTGAACAAGGCATCCGGCCATGCCGGCGTTTGGATTCGCTTCCATGAGCTCGCGCATCCGTGCAATAGTATCTGGCTGCACCACGCAATCGGGATTAATAAACAGAACGTATTCCCCCGTTGCGGACGCAAGCCCACTATTGCAACCTGCAGAAAATCCAAGATTTGAGCAATTTTGGATCACTGAGACTCTTTCATCGTCGCCGATAACTGCCCGCATTCGATCAAGGCTGTCATCCGTCGAACCGTTGTCAGAGACGACGACCTTTACTGGCGACGAAGACGCCAGCAACGACGCCACGCAGGTAGTAAGTTCGACCCCGCTGTTATAGCTGACGATGATCGCGGTGATCATAGTCTTTTGGCCCTTCAGACGTTTTTGTGGATAGAGAGTACGCGTTCATGCAGATTCTTCAATAAGAACGCGTTCGCCAGCGTGGTGTTTTACCGGCAACGGCGGCCTGATATCACAGAGCTGGAAGATGAAAAAACAGAGAGGGAAGTTCATGGCGACCGCCGGACTTTCCGTCTACCCAACGCCTGCCAAACTTCTCCGACGGAAGCAATTCGATTTTTTTGAATAGCTTGACGCTTGCGCCACATCTTCGGCAAGCCCAACAAGGCATCGCGCTTGGCTCGCAGAATCACCCCACCTCGTCCGTGCAACGCGAACCAAATGATACTGGCCAGATTCAACGACACATGTAGCGGCAACAGTAGCCAGAACAAGGCTCCCGGCATGTTCTTTACGAAGGCCCACATCAGATTTCGATGTCCATGATAAAGGGCGAAATCACCATGCTGCCCACCGGTGGTAGCTGAACCCACATGATGCACCACCGCATCTGGCACATATAAGGCCTTGTGCCGGGCTAAGCGCAAACGAAAACCCAAATCGATGTCTTCCAAATAACAGAAGAAGTCCTCATCAAACCCTCCTACATCGACCAAAGCTTGTCGCCGATATAATGCAGCGGCTGCGCAGGGTGAGAAAATCTCTCGCTGCCCCAAGTCTTTCGCTTGCTGCCGTTCCCCATATCGCTCACGCAAGACTCGTCCACTGACCAGATAGCCGTCACCAATTCCATCCAATACACCAGGACTGCCTTCGCGTAGTTGGCGAGAACCAAACGCGGTCACGTCCGGGTGAGCGACAGCGGCCAAGAGTAAAGACTCTAGCCAGTTCGGTTCTGGAAAAGCATCAGGGTTCAACAAGGCGACAAACTCGGTATTGCAATGGGTTAATGCAGCATTGTTCCCGCCAGCGAAACCAAGATTGGATGACATTCTAAGGCAGGTGACATTAGCGTATGACTCAGCAGTGCCAGCAGAGCCATCAGAACTCGCATTGTCGATTACTAATACGCACGCAGGTGGAATACTCTGCTGCTCAAGGTGCTGCAAACATTTGGCAAGAAGTGTACCGCTATTCCAGTTAATGATGATGATGGTGACGCACTTCATTCACGCGGACTTCCATAAGCTCAACATCTCATCCACGTAGAGTCTTGTTGATTTCGGTTGTTGAGAATTGGTGCTGAGTCTCTCTGTAATACCAGGCTCATCAATGAGTCTGGATAGCTGCTTTGCCAAAGCTTTTGGATTACCCGCTTCAAACATTAGGCCATCAACCTCGTCTCGGACGACCTCGGAGATACCGGGGAAATCGGAAGCGACCACCGGGCAACGTGCTGCTTGAGCCGAATAAACAACTAACGGGGTATTTTCGTACCAAAGGGAGGGAACCACCAATACATCGAGGTCGGCTAGCACTTTGCCTATTTTTGAATTAGGGAAAATTCCGCAAAATGTTATGGCATCGCTATTATCAGCATGTCGTTTCAACTCGCGGGAATATTCGGGAAAATCTTCCAAGTTTCCATATATCTTCAAAATCGCTTGGCCTAGCGGCAGTCTTTTGAAAGCTTCAATGAGCACGTGACAGCCCTTATGTGTTGCGAGCGTACCAATGTAGCCCACCACCAAGGGGCGACGGGGTGTGTGGCGCGATAAGTTTTCTGAGCTGTCTGGCACATCAATTCCAAAAGCAGACTGAATAATCAAGTGTGGCGAGACGCCATACTGGACCAGTTTTTCCCTCATGAATCGATTGGGCGCAAGGATTCCGTTCAATTGATTTAGTCGCCTGATGTTGGCTGTCAGACGAGAGCTGATGGCCTTTACTTCTACCTGATGTGGGTAGGACGTCAAAACACCTTTTTGGGTGAGCCTTGCCAACAAATCAACGCTCGCGGTCGGTAACTTTCGCGCAATGATACGAGTCAGGCCGCCCTGAGTGCGCTGAGCTAAGTGTTTCACGCAGTTGCCAGCATAAGCGCTGGGCCCAGCGCATAAACTGCCGTCGTCACAGACGAGCTGGCCAGTTGGGCATATGGCCCAAAAGTCCGTAGGGGTCATGAAGCGTCGAACACCCACCCGAGCAGCAACTTCGATCAGCCCGGTACCCAAACGGTTCAAGTGGAAGAAATGAACCACTTCAGGTTTGAATCTTTCCAATATCCTGCCGAAATAGCTGTCTGCAAGTCGATTGTTGTAGCCGATCTCGATCATGGACACCTGCCCTGCCATAGGCGCATAGGCATGAAGAAATCGATAGACGTGAATGCCTTCGAAATCGTATTCGTCAAATCGATCTTCTTCAAGCAAGTCAGCACTACCTGGATGCCCTGCCAGGACGTGAACCGTGTGACCACGCCTCATCAATTCTCGGGCAACCGAGTAAGTTAGCACCTCGGTACCAGCAGCAAACTGAGGGAAGAATTGATGGACAGTAAGGAGAACTTTCATCTAAGACAGTGTGAGGTCGGATCAACTGCTCAACTTTTCCAACTCGCGCCTCATCCACTCCGCAGTACGTGCTATGCCATCTCGCATAGAGACCGATGGAGCCCACTTCAATTCATCTCGTGCCAAGTCATTACTTAGCACACTGACTGGGACATCAAACGGCCGACCCGGCAGATACCGAACAGTGACTGGTCTACCGAGCACATTTTCAAGCATGACTATGAGTTCATTCAAACTGGTTCCAGCACCAGAACTGATATTCAAACAACTCATCGCACCCGAATACTCTACTGCCCGAACGAAGGCTTCCGCGACGTCACTCACATGTATGTAGTCCCTAGTAATGCAACCGTCACCCCAAATATCTATCGGTATGCCCTTAATGGCACGGTGAAGAAAAACCCCAACAGCGCCCTGGGCCGTTTCGATACGTTGACGTTCACCATACGGATTCGCAACTCTCAACGAGATGGCTTTGATGCCATACAAGTGACTGTACATCTGTAGGTATTTTTCAATGGCGAGTTTGGTAATGCCATATGACACTAACGGGTCGGTAGGGTGCTTTTCATCAATAGGCAAATACACCGGGTTTCCATACACGGTGCCACCAGAAGAGATGAACACTATCTTGGGAATCTTATGAGCAACCATGGCGTCAAGCATTTGCAGTGTTGCCACAACATTGCTCTGTACGTCATAGATCGGGTCATCGTTGGAACTCTTGGGCAGCGTGGTAGAAACCAGATGCAATACAACATCAACACCACTGATCGCATCACGCACGTCGTGCGCGCTTGAAAAGTCTCCTGCGATCCATTCAACCCGCTCGGATGTTACAAATTTTCGGTAGGGCGTAACCCGGGGGCGTTCGAAAATCCTCAGCGCGTGACCATCTAGCAGAAGTCGATCAGCAATTGTGGATCCGATAAAACCACCACCACCGAAGAGTGCTATCTTCATTAAAATCCTTGCAGAAAATGCTTGAAAGGCCTGGGCCTTACGAAATGAGCTTTTGCCACACTTTGGACCTTAGCTTCTTTGGAAGCCTCGCCCCAATTGTTCGCAGTAGCCGGCTCCCGATAATCATCTGACCCAGCCAAGAATGCCTCGAAAGAACAGCGGATTGTGGAGCCGCCAAGGCCTCGCCCAGACGTTGGTATTCAAGCGCTAGCGACGCCAATTCCCGGCCCAGGTTTGGGCTGATCGGGTAGCGCGGATGGTCAACTCTAAGTTGATGGGCGTCGTCCAACAGCGCCAGAAAACGATCCACCATGCTATCCCATGACAGTTTTGAAGCAGCTATAGCCTTGCACTGGTTCGACATATGCTGCAATTCTGCGGGATTGCAGAGCAAGCGACGAATTGCATCCAAATAGGCTTGCAGCTCATTGTCCCCATGTGGAATCAATACGCCGGCATCTGGGCTCACAATTTCATCCTGCCCGCCAACTTTGGCTACGACCGGTACGACACCCGCCGCCATTGCCTCAAGGAGGGCGATTGAAATGCCTTCATACTGAGAAGGCATCAAGAGGATATCCGACGCTACAAGGATATTAAGCCATCGCTGATGTGAAACCGAGCCCAGCATTTGAGCATGGGCGGTCAAGTCATATTGACGGAGCAACTGTTCTAGCTGGCCTTTCTGTTCGCCATCGCCGATAATTAAAGCCCGGAAAGTCAGATCATGATCGCGTGCTGCCTTAAAAATCTCGGCCAGCATGAATGGACGTTTTTGCTCGCAAATCCGCCCTGCAAAAACAATCACCGGCACATCCAATGGAATGCTCAGCTCGGCCCGCACCCGCTGCCGAATTTCAGCCTGAGTTGCTTGCACAGTACGAACCCCTGCGTGCATCACACTTATGCGTGTGCCGTCCGCGCCTCGCTCCTGCATCCATTCAGATAAATGTTTGGTCGTCACGATATTGAGATCAAGGGCATCCTGATAGCCGACACCAAATCTCGGGTGGCCGCCATTCAGCCAATGGGGTTCTTCAACATGGCAAAGATCAACAAATGCGACGTCTGGTGATACGGCTCTCAGGTAGGGAAGGAACTGATATCCAACGGTACTCCCAGAGATAACCACGGTATCGATTTGCCGAGATTGAATCAGATAGGCAAGGAATCTCGGATAGTCCGACGACCGGAGGATGTTTGGCAGGACAAAGATGTCTGGCGTAAAGTGGCTGAATTGGTGCTCCCATTGGTGATCAGCCCGCAAGGTTGCGCAGATCGTTACATCGTGCCCTCTGGATGTTAGGCCCTCCACCAAGTCAAGATTAACCCGATCGGCGCCACCCATCACCATCCACGGGACTAAAAACAAAATCCGCCGTCCTAACGAATTCGCCGCCAATGGGTTGGCCACAAGTGCCGTTGTTTGGATGGTTTCAAAGGGCAGCGGGTGGCGGCGAGCAGGGTCTGGAAAAAGCTTAGCAATACCAGGATATTTATCCTGCATAGCTCGGGCGAATTTATCGTTCTGATACCCGGATTGCAAAATCCGTTCATAGCGGCCGCTGCCTAGCTTGCGATACCACTGAAGAAATTCTGGAATCGTATAACCCCAATGCCCCGCTTTTGCCATTGCCAGCCAAAAATCCCAATCTTCATAGAGGATTCGGATGGATTCATCAAAGCCACCACATTCTGCATAAGCTGTGCGCCGAACCACGGAGATAGGTGGGCCGCTATTGGCCTGGAGAAATGCTTTTCCTCTTTCAAATCCGACCGTCCACAAAAACTCTTGCGTACCAAACACGACGCTATACGAATTACAAAATGCAAATTCATGGTTTGAATCAAGAAACCATATGCACTTTTCGAGGTAGGTTGGCTCGAGCATGTCATCGTGATCAAGCAGGCATATATACCTACCTTTTGAATGGCGAAAGCCGGTATTACGCGCTGTAGCAGTCCCCGCATTTTCTTGCCGAAATGTTTTGATACGGTTGTCTTGTGCTGCGATATCGGCGAGACGGTCCACGGACGCCTGATCCGAAGAACCGTCGTCAATGATCAGCCACTCCCAGTTTTGTAATGATTGGGCCTGTAGCGATACGAATGTTTCAAAAAAAAACGTTGGGGTGTTGTAGTAGGGAGTGATGATTGAAACGTCGATATGTGGACTGGCTATCGTGCCGCGCTTATAGTTGCGCGGGCAGGGTCTGCGGCCAGGCAGATCACTGAAATCCGGTTCTGTGCGATTAATCATGGTCGGTGTAACGAGAACAATATTACCATGCTCAATGGGCTACGACGGCGCATTCCATATTGCCGGACCCTGACCCCCATGGTCTTTACGGCGCAAGACGAGACGTTTTGCGATATCCATGCAGGGCTTCTCGATGACATGGTGCAAAATGGCTGAAAGCCCCAGGACAATGATGGCAAACACCAATATCTGCGTTGGAATCAGCAGGTGAATAAACCAAGGCGACGAGCCCGTCAGATAATTTATTACTGGCTGATGGACCAAATACAAAGCGAAGCTAATTTCCCCCAGGTAGACCACGGGTTTCCAGCCGACGAAACGGCTCATTAAGCCATTTTGCCAAGAAAATATTCCGATAAGAATCGAGAATGCCAAAAATGAAGCGGAGCCACCAAGCCACCAAGCCAGGTGCCACCCCAACTGATTGCCTACAAAACTGGCAAGGACGGGTGTGGTGACGACAGAAAGAGAGGCGAATGCAAGTGCCCCAATCTCCAGAAAGGTACCCGACCTGAAACGCAGTTTGTATTGTGTAAAGCATTCATAAGCAGAGATGCCGACAGAGAATTCGAGTATTCGTGCCAATGGATTGGTTCCTGCGAGCGTCTCAAAATTGCCGCTTGGCATATACAGCCAAATGGCGGTAAGCCAAGCAATGGTAATCGTAGCGCCAACGAACAAAGGGCTCAGAGGTGATTTGAGCGCTTTTCTGCAGAGCAGAGGGAACATGGCATAGAAGAACAACTCGACCGATATTGACCAAGCCGGGCCATTGAGTGCAAAGACCACTTTGATATCCGGGTGCCAAGCTTGCAGCAGAAAAGTGGCGGCGAGGATTTGACTGGTCGAGTAATTATGAATGAAGTAGTCAAAGGCGTAGCCCTTGGTTGCAATGATCAATAACAAAATGACCGCTATGTGGCATGGCCAAAGGCGAAAGAAACGCAACACAATGAATTGAACCGGACTTACCCCCCCCCCGCTCGTGGTAAGTCGATGGCGGTACGAATGCTGAAGTATGAAACCGCTTAACACATAGAAGAAGCCCACACCCTGATTTAACGGAATGCCTTGAAAAGCTTCTGCCGATAACCATAACTGCCCCTTCAAATGGTGAAGGACGATGGCGAAGGCGGCAAAAATACGCAGTCCAGTCAGTGCGTCTAAACGATCAGGGTCTTGCATAGCCTATTGGCAACTCTTCTCTGGCTTTCCGCTGCGCATTCTCTTACTCCAATTAGTCCAATGGTTTTTGCATTACAACGACATCTTGATAACAAGATCCGGCACGAATAATGTCATGGATTTTGAAAAATCGGCCCCATTCTCGACGGATGTAATCCTTTTTGTGGAATACATATGTGTTGTAATTATTTGTAGGCCAAGAGAAGACTGTTTTGTTTTTTGGCAGCGGACCCGCAAGAAAATCCTCGGTAATTTGATATTCACTGATGTATGGGGCCATATCCATAAGAGACTTATAAATTTGATCGCTTGGTCGCAGTGATTTCCATGTGTCCTCTGAATGAATCGTGACATAAAAAACCCCCCCTTTTTTTAGCACGCGTCTAATTTCGCAAAGCCAAGTAAGCTCCAGATCGTCAATATGGGTAAAAACAGAAAATGCACAGACAATATCCATGCTGTTTGATTCCAGCGGGATCTGAGGAAGAATGGTGTTCTGAAAGATTTTTATACTGTTCGGCAAATTCAAACGCATCCATTCGATATGTCTGTTATTGATGTCAGAACCCCAAACCTGCAAATCGTCGTGTTGTATCGCAAAGTGCCGTAACACCCTGCCTGATGCGCAACCCATTTCATAAAAAGCGTCACCAGTCTTAAGCGGGCGACCGTACTTCACCATGATTTGTTTGATTTTCAGATAATCTAGAAGCCCACTTAACCACCAGTCATAATGGCGGTCACCGTGGTAAAGCTCTCGATCGCAAGTGGCGGGCAAATTAAATGGATCGCGGCCAATCATTTGTTCAATATCGGCATCCGGGAACACCGTGAAAAAGTCCGAGAGAACTTCTCCGTTCAAATGTTGGCTAACTGCCCCGATTGACTGAAATATTGAATTGCTATCTTTAATTGCAATCGACGAAAAATAATCAAAAGGCTTGCCAGAAGTAGCAAAACCAACCGCACATGCCGATCTGACGAACCTTACCAAGGCACTTTTAAGTTTGTGTATTAAACTTACGTATAACATTTAGTGTCTCCTGACCTTCTAAAGCGAATTATTTTTAGCGCCTTTGAGCAATAATTTGAACTATTGAGCCACCACTTGGGCGATACGACCCGTGCAGACAAACCAGAGCATTTGGGAAACCACCAAATGATTGGCGGGTCGGATATTGAAGCCCTACTCCCTAGGCGAGATCACCGGCGGAACCAGGCGCAAGAGCCGTAGTATCCGCCAGGGTAAGGAGCGCTGGATTTTGGACTTGATCTCCCCCAGTGCTTGGTCGCGTTCCCGCACCTGTCCTTCGAGCCAGACTTTGTCGATGTTCCAAGCGTCCGTCGTTGCTTGCACCTGTCCCTCGAGCCAGACTTTGGTTGATTTTAATTGTTCAGCCAATTGGTGCTTCTCGAAACGTAGTCGGTTCAATCTGTGCTCGATTTGCAGCGTCTCAAAATTGAAATCCGATGACGTGTCGAATTGGCAAAGTTGTGGCGGCGCGTCGAACGGTTGATGAGAGCAGATGGCGACATAGCCAACAGGAATATCGTCTGGCTCGTTGTTTGCAAAGCGCTCGTACACGACCGACCGTTCACCAGGTACCGACTCCGTACCGATAAAAATACTAGGCCGCACCCAATGTTTGAAGAGTGTCACGTGCTTGAAGCGCGGCTCCAGCAGCGCCATGAATTCCGCTTCGGTCATTTCACGCAAGTGATACGGATTGTCTCCATAGTCCGCAGTGAAGCGCGGATCCGGTGTGGAAATAACGAGTTTTCCCGCAGGCTTGAGCAGGTCTGCGATGCTGCGAATGACCGCTTTTTGTGTCTCAAAATCGACGTGCTCGATCATCTCGAAGCAAGTCACCAAATCGAAGGAAGCCGGCGGCAGCCCTCTCCCGAGATCGGAGCGCCGCTCAAAGACCAGGCGCGGGTTTCGATGCATCTGTCTGGCCCAGTCCAGCGCCTCCGCCGAGATGTCCAGCCCAATAACCGATTCGGCTACTAGCGCAAGCCTTGCGGCGCCATAACCGGTGCCGCAGCCAAAGTCCAAAACTCGCGAGTCTTGGGCGAAGTGGGAGGCCAAACGGTAGCGGGGCAGATGTTCGTATTCCGTCAGCTTCCAATAGGCACCGGGAACGTATCGCTCATGCATAAATTCCTTGAAGTCGCTGCCGCTGGCCTCTGCAACAAGGCCAGTGAATTCGCCCAGTTCATCGTTGATCGATGGGGCTTCGTCCTCGAAGCGTGCGGTCGGGCGCCGCGGTAAAGGCACCACACCACGAATATTTACATCCTTGAACATCAGGCGGCGCAGCAGCATATCTAGCGACTTGGCCGAGTAATACACCAGATGCGATGGCGGATGCCGGTAAGCCCAGTTGGCAGGATCGGCTACCGCGTCATTACTGCGCGCGTTGGGTGTAGTGATCACTACTATGGTATCGGGCCCGATCATGCCTCTGCCGAACAATGTGAAGAACAACCCGTAGGGATCTTTGAGGTGCTCGATCACCTCAAGCATGAGAATCAAATCAAATCGCAGCGGCAATAGGTCTTCGACACGTTCCGCAATAGTCATGCGTTCGCCGTGTCGCTGGGCCGCAATCTCACGCGCATGAGCGGAGGGCTCTACGCCGAAACATTTCCATTGGCGTTCGGCAGCCAACGCGAGGTGCGTGCCGTAGCCACAGCCCACATCAAGCACGGACAGTCCTGGCTTATCGACAAGGCGATCCAGTAGCGCCGAAACCAAGGGCAAGGAGGGTGCAGTCTGAGTGTCGTAGTCTTCGTATCCACCGCGTTCGCCGCCCTCGAACCATGCCTCGCGGTCATACAGGTTTCTGAGCGTCTTGTTGTCGGGCATGGGCCAAACGAAATCCGTGGCTGATTCCGCGCAGCGCCAAACCTCAAACCCCCCCGCTTGACACAGTCGTTGTGTTTCGGGCGAACGGGAGACCGGGCAGCTTGGCGTTACTCCATCTTGCGACGTAGCGGAAGCGCCCTCTCCAGTGAGTTTCTCGTGAGCTATTTGGTTCATATCCATCTTTCCAAGCAACACTGATTGTCAGCGGGAGTCATCTATTTTCGTGACGACATTGTCATTAGGTTTTTGGAACAGGCACATCCAAAGCAATGTTTCATCCGGGTCGGGAAATCGGCGATCAAGCCATAGCGCCAGACGATTGATCAATCGGTACAAGAGCCGACTATCGCGCCCACGCGCCGCAAGGTAGCTATTCACAATCTGGCCCAGCAGAGCCCAGGCACCGCCGCAGGGAACGATACTGACCACATTTAAACCGTTACGCGTCATCAGCTCGGAAACGCCATAGCGCGTGAAGCGCCAGTAGTCGTAAGGTTGTTCGTGTAGGCGCCACTGCATAGGCACAGTAAGAATCAGCATACCGCCCGGCTTCAGTAGCCTTTGGCACTCGCGCACGTAAAAACCGACATCATAAACGTGCTCTAGCGTTTGGGTCGAGAGTATCGTATCCAGGCTGGATTCGTTGAGAGGCAAGGGCTCGCCTGGCACGATCTCCAAATCAAGTTGGACACCCATCGCTGCCGCTACATCGGCGCCGATGTAGCGTGTGATTCGTGTGCTGAATAGCGTCTTGTAGGGTTGCCCACCGCAACCGAAGTCCAACATGACCCCACCAGCGTGGGGCAGCGCCGTGTCTTCCAGCCAGCGGTTGAGCAGGCTAAGAACGATGAAATGCGCGTGAGAGCTGTCCAACGCCGTAGAATTCATGCGGGGCATGCCCTCGAGGGTGGACCGCATCGTGGCAGTCATGATGTCGTTGCAGGCGGATCGGAGGCCACCCATAGGCAGGGGTGGATGAAGCGACCCCATGTCGGATAGTCCCAGCGCACTGAGAATGTCACATTGAGTTCGGATAGCGCATAGCAAATCGACAGATCCTCCGAGTAGGCTCCGAAGGCCGCCCGGTAGTCGCCGGGCGCCAGACAGTTGGGCTGCAACACAAATTCCCCGCTGTGCAAGCCGTCTGCGCCGCACGGCGGCCAGAACACCTTGGCCTCCCGGCTCGTTTGTCCAATGACCCAGTCCCCGTCGGCGCGGAAAATACTCACGGCGAAAATGCTGCGACCAAGCGCTTGTTCCGCCTTAATGGTAAACCGGAAGCGTATGATTTCGCCGCCCCGGTACATGGGGCTTGCAGTGGCATCAATGCAGTCGAGCCCGACGTCGAGGAACTTTGCCATGCCCGTATTCTTTTGCGGGACGATGGTCATCTGGTCAGCCTTTTCGGGCTGTGAGCCGGTGACGCCAACGTAATAGTCCTGGCATACCTGCACGGGGTTGCCGATCGTGACGACTCTGCCATTTTGCAGCCACGCGACCCGATCGCAGATCATCTGCAAGGTACTCAAGTCGTGCGTAACGAAAAGCAGCGTTGTACCCTGTTCGCGCAGCGATTTTATTTTCAGCACGCACTTGTTCTGAAAAGCCAGGTCACCGACGCTCAGCGCTTCGTCGACAATGAGTATTTGCGGGCAAACGTGAACGGCAACGGCAAACGCCAACCTCACATACATGCCACTCGAATAATGTTTGACCGGCTGGTCCACAAATTCGCCGATGTCGGCGAAGGCGAGAATTTCGTCGAGACGGGCGTCGATTTCTGCTGGGGTGAGGCCGAGGATCGCTGCGTTCAAATAGACGTTCTCGCGGCCGGTGAACTCGGGATTGAAACCGGCACCCAGTTCAAGCAGAGCCGCAACGCGCCCATTCACTTCAACCTGCCCACAGGTCGGCGTCAAGGTGCCGCAAATGATTTGCAGGAGGGTAGACTTGCCAGAGCCGTTGCGGCCGAGGATGCCGACGGCTTCCCCTTTCTTGACTTCGAACGACACATCCCGCAGCGCCCAGAATTCGCGAAAATATTTCTGTGGCACCCCGCCGGTAAGCTTGCTCAAGCGCGGCATGACGAACTGTTTGAGGCGGTCATGCGGCTTGCCGTAGATTTGGTAACACTTGCCGAGATTTTGCACGCGTAGCGCGACATCAGCGATATCAGAGAACATCGGCAAAGCCTTTGCGGGATTTCTGGAAAAACGCGAAGCCCAGCCAAGCCGCCAATGCGCTGCCCACGACGTAGAAACACAGCATGGACCAGTTAGGAGACCGTCCGAATATCATTACGTTGCGCGTTTCCTCAATCAGATAGCTTAACGGGTTCAGCATGAGCAGCGGGCGGTAGTTTTCCGGCAAGGCAGCAAGCGGATAGAAGATGGGCGATAGAAACATGAGTGCGGTGGTCAGTAAGCCGACGGTTTGGCCCACGTCGCGCAGATACACCCCCAGAGCACTCAAAAACCAGGCCACACCGACGGTCAATAGAATTAGAGGCAGCAATACCAGGGGCACGAACACCGCGGTCCATTGCAGGCTGTGATTGACCAGCAGGTAGAAGAGTAAAAGCACGCACAGACTGATGGCAGCGTGGAACAAAGCCGCACCAATGCTGACCCAGGGCAGTATTTCCAATGGAAAGACTACCTTCTTGACGTAATTGACGTTGGACAATACCAGGCTGGAGGCGCGATTGACGCATTCGGAAAAAAAACCATAAGCGATCAAGCCAGCGAAGAGAATGATGGCAAATTCCGCTTTGCTAGCCGTGCCCCCGTCGGCGCCCACATTCCAGCGCGCCTTTAAGGCTACGCTGAATACCAGGGTGTATACCGTCAGCATCAGGAGTGGGTTGAAAAACGACCACAATATGCCCAGCACCGAGCCACGGTAGCGCCCGATCACCTCGCGCTTCGTCATTTGCAGGATGAGCCTGCGGTTACGCCAAAAGCTAGTGAACAGCGCAGCGAGCGTGGCGGGATGGGCTTGATGTGGGTTCAATGAGTAAAATTGACAAATAAGGCAGCGAATGCTGTCCGGTGCGACAGGCCGAGAGAACGCCAGCGCCAGTCAGGCGGCAAGACGGGGTACAGCGAAATTGCCCGCTTCTAGGCTAATTCCGCAAACAGCCGTAATTCTAGCATGCATGAAAACGGAAATAAAAAGGGCGGCCCGAAGGCCGCCCTTTTAAGTTGCTGCTACTGCTAATTACTGCGCACCAGTGGTATCACTGAAGTTGCCGTTGGCGTTCGTCAGGATGAACGATTGCGCTTGAAGGGTCGTCGCGCCAGCAACTCTCAGACGCGGACGCGTAGCGGCCGCAGGAGCGGTGCCCCCAATGGCGGTTTCGATTTGCGCCGAAGTCAAGGTTACGGCACCACCGGCCGCCAGCGACGGGACAATCACCCCCGACGCACCAACCGCACCGGTCGTGGCATCAATGATCGCTGCTGTGATCGGGGAAGCCACACCGCCTATGTTGATGACACGCACAAAAGTGGTATAGCCAGCCGCGCTCGCGGGAACGTAGGTGCGGATGTCTACTAATCCACCGTTGGGGGCCAGGGGGTACAGGCTCGCGGCCGGTGTGACGATCGTCGCGGTTCCGGCTGCGCCCGGCAAGGTCACAACCAAGCTCGGCGTAGTGGAAGGAATGGCGACCGCGTTGGCGGTGCTGAGCTGCATACAGGCATACAACGGTACGTTGGTGGTGGGCGCTGTAATCGCTGCGAAGGCCGCAGCGCCAGTAGCGGCCGTACCCGCAGTGGCCGCGACCGTCGAGACGGTGCAGTCATTGTTGGCTGACAGGAACACACTACCACCGGCGGCGAGGGCCGCGCCATAGCTGCCGGTCAACACAGCACTGTAAACCACCGTGTAGTTGGCGGCAATGCTAAAGGCCGTTAAGCCATCGGTGGTGAACACAGCGGGGATAGTGGTGAATTTGTAACCGCCGAAGTTGAGGAGGACGGTGCTGGCGCCCGTGTTGGAGGTCGCACCCGCAGTCAAGGCTGTGCCGGCCACGCTAATGACGTCAACCTTCTTGGTTTCAACTGCGACACCACCCATACCGGCAGCAAAGTTGGCCGCACCGGAAGACAGTGACGTGAAGGCCACGCCATTGACGGAGTTAATCGCATTGCCGGTGCTGGCGGTATCGACGTCAGACTGCACAGCAACTGAGCTGGTGGTCGAACCGATCGAGATGGTTTCAGTCAGAGTGTTACCCACCGTCTGCAAGGGGGTGACGGTGTTAATGCCGCCGTCGCCTACAGCCGTAGAGAGCGGGCGGAACGTGAACGTCGCATTCACGGGCAGGGCAGCCCCTGAGATGGCGACGGGGAAGGCGACGAACGTTTGATCGGTGCTGACTATGCCCAGACTGACTGTCACCGTTGCGGCGCCGATGTTCGCGGGAACCAGCGTGGCAGCGAGAATAGCACCGCCTGCCACGCGGGCAAACTTGGCGCCGCCATTCAGCTTGACATAAACATACACCGTACCGATAGCGACCGGCGATTGCGTGCTGTAGGTAACGCTGCCGCCCGCCACTGGGGTAGCGGCCGAAGCGATGGCTTGCGCTGCCATGTTAACCGGGATGCCGTTGGCGATGCCGGCATGAGCGGAAACAGCCACCACACCGAACATGGCTGCAACAGCGGTTTGCAGAATAATATTTCTTTTCATCACGTGATTCTCCTATTAATGCGGATTAGGTTGATCAACCAAATAGCTGAAACGACTGTGCGTCTTTCGAAAGACACACGCAGTATAACAAACGACAATGCTCTGTCAAAAGATGATGCCTGTGTACTACGCCCTACAAGGCGGTTGTTGCAAACAAACAACACCCACCTCCTTCTTGGAGTTTCTCTCAGACTAGGCCCCGGCGATTTTGTTCCGCTCCATCGCCGTAGCGCAGAAAATGCCAAGTTAATAATATTGGGTTGTTCCTCCTCCTCAAGTTACGATGACTTCAAGCTTGCTGGCGGTAAGACGCTATAAGAAAGACAGTAAACGAAGGACACTAAACGCTTGGGCGGGCTTATTGGTTGACTTAACCGGTTAACTGACGCCGCCCAGCAGCGACATTTTCATGGAAAGCGCGGTCTGTGCCAATGGCATTGCGGTCGCATTGTACATAAATCAGTTATTCGGTGGTCGGGCTATTTGTTCTGGTGGATTGGCGGCGTCAATCTGGGCTTTGCTGTGGGCCCAGGCGCCGAGCTGCTTGCGGAAGGCCTCCGTAATCGCCTGGGCGTCGTGATCGTCCGAAACGATATAGGGCGTGATCAGCACCAGCAATTCGGTTTTTTCGTCGTTATCCTCATTGGTGCGGAAGAGTTGACCAAGCAGCGGGATGTCTTTCAGCCAGGGAATGCCGGCTTCGCCGCGCGTGCGTTTGCTGGAAATCATGCCGCCCAGCATCACGGTCGAGCCGTCCTTCAGGGATAGCCGGGTATCCACCTTTTTCGTGTTGAAGGTGGGTGAGCTGCTGACCCCGGTAACCGTCTTATCGGCGTCGCTGACTTCCTGCGAAACCTCCAGTTCAATACGGTCGCCCGAATAGATGATGGGCTTTACCTTCAATATGACACCAGTATTGCGGTATTGCACGGTTTGCAGAATGCTGCCGCTGCTGCCGGTGGTGGGGGTGGTCTGGTTGCTGGTGACGATAGGCACTTCCTGGCCGACCTGGATGGTGGCAGTTTCGCCATTGCGCGCCAATATGCGCGGGCTGGAAAGGATATTGGCCTTGTTGCGGGTGGCCAGCGCGTTCAAGGCCACGCGGACGTTGCCGCCGTAGCCGAGTTGCCGCACGAACAGGCCTGACTGTGGGAGGCCAAGGTTGCCCAGGGTACCGCCATTGATGGTGGTGTTGCTGCCACCGGTGCCAGTGAATGAAAACTCGACACCCAACTGGGTCAGGTCTTTCAAGCTGACTTCGGCGACGGTGACTTCGATGAGCGCACCTTTGGCGGGTTTGTCGAGTTCCTGCAGCAGGTTGACCAGTTGCGTGTATTCATCGCCACCCCCCTGAATGATCAGGGTGTTGGTGGCCGCATTGACAACCACCCGGCCCGGCCGCTTGCCGGCGGCCGCTGCGGCGCCTGTCGCCGCAGCGCCGCTCATTAGATCCTGCAAGGTCTTGGCAAGATTCTGTGCGTCGGCGTACAAGGCCTGATAGGTGACATAGCCGCTGCCGGCGCCGCGATTGGTGGCCGGCTTGTCGAATTCCTGCGCCCATTTGACGACATGCGCAATGATGGCCGGATCGGCGGAGAAAACGATTACCGCATTGATGGCCTGTATGGGCAGCACATTCACCGGGTTGCCGGCTTGCATGACCAGATTGGACGAGGCGGCATAGCCTTCCGCCTGCAACACTTCAGCCAGTTTTTTGGCGAGCTCATCGGCGGACCAATACACCGGATTGATCCGGACGCTTTGGCGGCCTTTCATCTGCGGCTGATCCAGTACCTGGATGGCTTCCATCGCCGAGAGGACGTCGTCGGACTGGCCGCTGAGCAGCACGGCGTTGCGAAAGCCGTCTTCTTCGACTTTGATTTTTGCACCGAACATGGTTTTGATGAAGCCGGCGACGTCACTGCTGCGCACCGCCTGCATTTCGACCAGTTGAAACACCGGGCGCAAGGGCACGGGCACCTCGGGCAGCGCGCGTCCGCGACGGATTTCCGGCGCGTAGCCCTGCTGGGCGTTGTCCGGCACGATGCGCAGGAAGCCGTTGCCCAAATCCGTGACGGCGATGCCATAGCTCTTGAGCAGCATCCTGGCTGCTTCCTTGATCTGGCTGGGCGTTTGCGGGTTGGCGGCGCGTATGGTCACCAGATCGTTGCGGCTGGCTACCAGCGGATCCATGGTGAAGTTTTGCTTGAGAATATTGCCGTAGACAACCTGAATGAAGGTGGGCAGCGGCAACTGATCGAACATCAGGGTGATATTGGCGGTCTCGGCCACGGCGGGCGCCGGTGGGGCTGAGATATCCTTTGCGGTGCTGAGCTTCTCGACGGGCGGTTTGGGAGTTTCCTCAATACCTGTCGTCACCGCTTTCTGGGAGGGCGCCGTCGCGCTATTCGCGGGCAACGGCCGGCCAACCTTGAGCGGCTCGGGCAGTATCGGCCCCACGTCGGCACAGCCGAATAGCAGCGCCGCGCTCCAAAGCAGGAGGATTGGGATTGGGAGTGGGAGTGTTTTTTGTACTGGTTTCATTGTCTGTATATCGGGAGCATCCGCTTTTTTCCGTTGATCAGAATGCATAAACGGTCTTCGCTGATCTTGAGTATTTTGCTGCCGCCGGGCAACTGACCGCCGACCTGGAGCACTTCCGCCGGTTTGTTGTCTATGCTGATCAGCAGGCTGCGCTCAGCGCCGTTAGTCATCACGCCAGCAAATCGCCATTCAGGTTTGCCGGTAGAGCCTGCTTGAGTCGGCACCACTTCCCCCCAAAAATTTCGCGCCACGACGAGGTCAACATACTTGGTAGTCTGATCCTTCACGAGATCGGGCAATTTCCAGTTGTCATCGGGCGCGGTTGCTATCGCAGGCGGCATGGGCGTCGGGGTGATATACCACATCAAAGCCGCAATCAGCGCCAGACCCAGCAGCACCGCGCCCACGAGCTTGGTATTCATCATTTCTCAAAATTTCCGGAACGCGTTTTTGTTGCATCTAAGTTGCGCCCAAGCGCCAAGTTATCCTTTAATGCCATTTCCATTTCAAAAGTGACCTGTAGGATGGGTGGATCGCCCGGCTTTTTGGGCGTGTAACCCATCAATTGGATACCGAATGATGGGTTACAGTCGGCAAACTACGCCGACCTCCACCCATCCTACGCCTTACGCCTGTCCTGCACACCGTCCGGGTGTCTCCATCGAAGAT
>JAYUNL010000012.1:0-3932 GCA_043761745.1 Rhodocyclaceae bacterium | reverse complement strand
GTGCGCTGGCACACATAGTCTATTTCAGGGCGTGTCGATAGGCCGCCAGGCGCTCAAAGAACCACACGCCGCTCGGAACAACCGCCGAACCTGCGCAGCGGATGGCGTAAGCCTTGCCACTGAGACTACTGCGCGTGGCAACGGACTCAATGAACTCTTCGGCGCTTGATATACCCCGAGCATCAAGAAGGCTCCCGTATTTATCCTGGAGATGGGCGGCCGCCCGTTTGCCGTCATACCACTTCCCGTTGCGATAGAACTCGCAATCAGACTTGGCCACCTCCGCCAACAGGAAGCTGATTTCGGCCTGGGCGCCGAGCGGTGGGTCCGCGCGAACTACGGTTGACAACATCAGTGCGGTGAACAACAGCCAAATAGGCCCAAAGCGACGCATCACAGTTCTTTGTCGATGGGCAGCAGTCCCAGGAAGGCAACCGCAACGCTTCGGTGCAAGCTCGGCGATGGTTCGCGACTGTGGTCGATTGGCAGGCCGCTCTCCATCGTGTGCCATAGCAACCGGCCATGACCGCTCTCGTCCCCCACCAACATCACGGTATAGGCGCTGGCCGGCTGGGACATGGCTTCGAAACGCGCTGCCGTCTCCTGCGCCAACTCCGGACTGTCGATGATCAGACCGATTTCAGTGTTGAAGCGCACCGATCGCTGGTCGAAATTCATGGAGCCGATGAATAGCTCTCGCCGGTCAAAAACAAATAGCTTGGCGTGCAAACCATAGTTGCCGAAGCGCGACACGGCCACACTCTGGCCACTCCCCTTACTGCTCCGCCCGAGCAATGCGCGCACTTCGTAGAGCTCTACGCCGTCACGCAGCAGCTGCAATCGATGCCGCGCGTAGGCGGCGTGCGCTAGCAGGGCATTGGTTGACTCGAGGGAATTGGTCAGAATGCGCACCCGGACATGCCGCAACCGGAGGTCATGCAGCAGCCGCATCTCCGCCGAAGTGGGCACAAAATACGGGGTGATCATCAGCAACTCGGTCTGAGCATTGGACGCGGCCGCAGCTACCGGCTCGTACATGAGCCGACCCGCCATCGAGCCACTCGCGACCCGCTTCTTTTCCGGGCTGTCGCACACCACCCGGGCGCCCGCCCATACCAGCGGCAAATCTCCAGATAGCATGCCCTCTAACGGCTCGCCACTGGCCGCTCGCTGCACGTAACCCACACCGTCGTCGCTGAGCTGGCGCAACTGCTGCGTCAGGCCCAGCCGTAGCGATTCGAGCGTGGATCGCGTCGGCTTGCCGCCGCCAAGCGCTTCCACGGGAATGGCGCGCGCGCTGTTCCAGTATTCGTCAAAAGTCGCCGCCAGTGGCTGGACGATGGGCCCGCCGGCAAAAACGTCGTCATCGGCATACTGAGCGTCGCTGTCGATTTGAAAATAGGCATCGCCGATATTGCGGCCGCCAATCAGCGCCGCCGCGCCATCGGCAACCAGTAGCTTGTTGTGCATGCGGTAGTCGAGCCGCGCCGAACTAACCATGAATTCGAGGCCACGCATCACCATGCTGTGTCCGCGATACGCGAACGGATTGAATATACGGATTTCAATCTGTGGGTGCGCCGCCAGCGCCACGATCTGCTCATCGCCGGCGACGGTTTCGCCATCATCGAGCAACAGGCGTATGTGTACGCCTCGATCGGCCGCCACCAGGAGGGCATTGGTCAACAATCGCCCGGTAATATCGCCGTGGAAGATGTAGTACTGGAGATCCAGCGAGTGCTCTGCCGCCGCAATCATCTGAACGCGGGTCGCGAATCCGTCTGCGCCTTGGGAGATGATCCGATAGGCCGACTCATCCGGGTGGCTTTGAGCGGCCGGCCCGAGAGTCTGACCGATACGCGTGGTCTCGGGATGCGCGTAGGCGATCGACGGATGTTTATCGAAACCGGAGCCCGGCGGTAGTGAGGCGCATCCGCTCAACGCAAGCGCGATGAGCACACCTGCGGCCCATGTAGACTGGACTTTCTGCCGCGCCCTTAGGTTATGTCTGCCGCACTTTATTCGCGGATGCATGCAGCCGGCTGACATGGTTTGCAGGGTGGTATGGGTAGGCCGCGCGCAGTCCGATCGCCGCACTGGCGATCGGACTCCGCGGCGGTTTAATTCAATCGTCTTTCTTGACTTTTAGCGTGCTGTTGACCGATTTCACGCCTTCAGTCTGCTTGGCCACCGAAATAGCCGTGTCGATATCGGCCTGGGTACGGGCACTACCCGACAGCCAGACGACGCCCTTGGCGTCGGTGTCGACGTGTATGCGGCCCATGCTGGTGATGTGGTCTATAGCCAGCTTGGTCTTGATTTTCGTTGTGATGGCCGAGTCCTTGACGAAATCCTTTGGGTGAGTGCGATCGGCGTCACCATCGTCGGCGCTAAAGCTGATTACCGGGAACAGTACCGCGCTGAGCGCCAGTACCGTGATTGCGAGCTTGGTCTTCATTGCATTTCCTTTGAGATCGTGAACTGCGGCGAAGTGCCGCATTTGCAGATTGTGATCGCTGAGCACCGGGTTCGTCGGTGCGACAGCGCGCTTTGGCACACTGCCGCACCAACTCAGCGTCAATGACTACAGGACGGCGTTGCCGTGATAGGAGTACTTCTGTCCGGCCAGCGTGGCGTTGTACATCAGGCCGCCCTTAGCGATGGTGAATACAGCCATGCCTTTGTTGAAGCTGCCGGCCGTCGCGGCGTCCTGCTTTTCCGTGCTGGCTGAGGCGTCGGCGCCTTTAGTGCCCGCGCTGACCGAAGCCGCTCCGGTTATGGCAATCGCGCCCGCATCAGCGCTGAACTCGAAGTCGCCGTGCGTGAAGTCGGCTAGAGCGTGCTTGTCTTCAAAGAAAATGATCTGGCTGTAGCCTTCGCCGCCAGCCTGGAAACCCACACTGAGCTGGTTCATGACGACGCGGCCAATGCGCTTACCCTGTTCGTAAACATGGCCTGTGCCGTGCGCGGCACCGATGCCAAGTCCGCCCTTGCCCATTGTCGGGAACACCGCATAACCATAGCTTTTCTGGAAATACTCGGCGCTTTGGCTCGAGTTCCGGAACAGCGAGGACGTTTCACTTTCGTTTACGGCGAGTGCTGCACCGGCCAGCATGAAAGCGGCTGCACTGATCACACCCATACGCCAAATTGATTTCATGATTGAGTCTCTGAGGTCGATACGCTCGTTCGGCGAGCACCGGAGATCACAGTGCGCGTATGTGACTCTCCGGTCTGTACGCGATCGCACACGGACCGGAGCAGCGCCTAGGGCTTGCGCGTCGTCGCGAGCAACAGGAGGCCGCCAGTCAGACTGACAATTGCCGCCCACATGGGTATCACCACGTGCTGCTGTTCTGCAACGGCGATGTGCAGATCGCCGATATCCGCCGCGTGAGTTTCTTTGGTGTAACTGAAACCACGGGAAGCCAGGCCCAATACGCCGCCGGCGATCAGCACGAAGGCCAGTATCTTGACGGGATTCATGGGGTACTACCGTTACAGCGGACTGCGGCCACGAATGACACGCAACAGCACGACGACGATCGCGATGACCAGCAGGACGTGTATCAATCCGCCAGCCGTGTATGAGGTCACCATGCCGAGCCCCCACAGGATCAACAGTACGACCGCAATAGTTTCCAACATGTATTACTCCCGAAGAATGCGGGCTTAAGCCCGTGAGCCTGAGTGTGAATGACCAATGCGTTGGCTGTCCGTACGGTATCGCACTATTGCCGGCCCTGAATCACGCGGTTGAAGAACGCTTTAACGCACCACAACAGTATTCCAGAGCGCACCGCGTCGCGGCCACTCAACAGCAGCTTGAAGGTGGCGCTGCGCGGGAATCGGCCGGCCACACCGTTCCGCATGCCGATCTCGCGCGCGCTTTCATCAGGAGCGAGTAGTAGCTGCAGTTGCGCCCGGGTTAC
>JAYUNL010000011.1:0-53881 GCA_043761745.1 Rhodocyclaceae bacterium | reverse complement strand
AACCACAGCGATAGCTCTGCCTATCGCGCGGATTCGCAACGCCGCCACAGCCCGAAAGACGCGCTTTCATGGTCTGATATTTACGAAGCAGACCACTAGACTACCTTTTGCAACTCTTTCGGCAATGAAAACACCACGTTTTCCAAGCTACCGTCCAGTTGTCGAACGGCACCGCCACCGAAGCGCTTTAGTTGGTCTATCACTTCGCGTACCAGCACCTCCGGGGCCGAGGCGCCGGCGGTGACGCCGATGTGCTGTTTGCCGGACAGCCATTCGGCTTGAATTTGACCGGCGTTATCGACCAGATAGGATTCGACACCGCGATTTAATGCGACTTCGCGCAAGCGGTTGGAGTTGGAGCTGTTGGGTGAGCCGACGACGATGACGAGGTCGCACTGCGGCGCCATGAACTTGACGGCGTCCTGGCGGTTTTGCGTGGCGTAACAGATGTCGTCTTTTTTCGGGCCGACGATGGCGGGAAAACGCGCCCTCAGTTTCGCGACGATGGCAGCGGCATCGTCGACCGAGAGCGTGGTCTGGGTGACGTAGGCGAGCTGGTTTTCGTCTTTCACCAGCAATTGCGCGACATCCTCTATCGTCTCCACCAAATACATGCCGCCATTGGCCTGCCCCATCGTGCCTTCGACTTCGGGATGGCCGCGATGCCCGATCATGATGATTTCTCGACCGGCGTCACGCATGCGTGCGACCTCCATATGCACCTTGGTGACGAGCGGGCAGGTCGCGTCGAATACTCGTAGGCCACGTCCTTCAGCCTCGTGGCGAACCGCCTGCGACACGCCATGCGCGCTGAAGATGACCGTGCCGCCGTTGGGCACTTCGTCAAGTTCGTCGACGAAGACCGCGCCTTTGTTGCGTAAATCGTCGACCACGAATTTGTTATGCACCACTTCGTGCCGAACGTAAATCGGCGCACCGTAAAGGGTCAGCGCGCGCTCGACGATTTCGATAGCGCGCTCGACACCGGCGCAAAATCCGCGAGGATTGGCAAGCAGTATGTCCATCACAGTATCCCGATCAATTCGACTTCAAAATGGATGGCTTTACCGGCGAGGGGATGGTTGAAATCAACCAGCGCGCTCTCCGCCGTCAACTCGCGCACGAGTCCGGTATAAGTGGCGCCATTGGGCGCCTTGAATTCGATCAGCGTCATTTCCTGGAGTTCCGTTTGCGTGGGCAGGTCGCGCAACTCGCTGCGCGGGAAGCGTTGCATCAATCGTGGATTGTGTAAACCAAAACCTTGCTCCGGTTCCAATAGGAAAACACGGCGTTCGCCACCCGTTTCCAATCCGACCAAACACTGCTCCAGCATCGGCGCAAGTTCGCCGTTGCCGAGTTGCAGTGTCGCCGGCGTGGCATTGAAGGTGCTGACGAGTTCAGTGCCATCCGTTAATGCAACGCGATAATGCAGCGTGACGAGACTATCGGCTGCGACCGTTTGGCTCATAGAAACGCTTTCTCGATTCAGCTGCGCGGCGCTTTAGTCGCGCTCGCTTGCCCGAAGAACTGCTGCCAGATCAGGAACACCACGCCCAGCGTGATGGCCGAATCGGCGAGATTGAATGCCGGCCAGTGATAGCCGGCGGCGTGCACGTCAAGAAAGTCGATGACGGCGCCATAGAGCAGGCGATCCACGACATTGCCTAACGCGCCACCCAGTATGAGCGACGCGGCGAGCGGCAAGAGGCGCTCCGTTGCGTGTTGGCGGATCAACATGATCAGCCAACCGGAGATCACCAACGCCAGCACGACGAAAAACCAGCGCTGCCAGCCGGCGGCATCCGCAAGGAAGCTGAAGGCCGCGCCGGCGTTGTAGACCAGCACGAGGTTGAAGAAGGGCGTGATCTGCACGTGCTGACCAAAGTCGAGCGAAAGCACGACCCAGAACTTGGTCAGTTGATCGAGCGCAATCACCATCGCGCTGAGCGCCAGCCACCAGAATATTCTAGGCATGGCGGCGTGGCTCTCCGTTACCGAACACGTTGGACGTACAGCGGCCGCACAACTCCGGATGCGCTTCGTTGCTGCCAACATCCGCCCGCCAATGCCAGCAGCGCGCGCATTTAGCATACGTGCTCGGCACGGCGACGATAGCCTCGGCGCCAGAATCGGCCGCCTTCACCAGCGTGACCTTGGAACAAATCAGCACAAAACGAAGATCATCGTCCAGCGAAGCGAGATGCTCGTATTTCGCGCCGCTCGCCCGCACTTCCACCTCGGCCTGTAATGAAGAACCTATCTGACTTGCGGCGCGCAATTCCTCCAGCACCCTTTGCACCTCGGCGCGTACTTCGCGAATCTGCCGCCAGCGCTCCAGCAGAATGGCTTCCTCGTCAGGCTCAGCAGTGTTCACTGGCAGCGCATACCAGGTCGACAACATCACGCTATCTTCCGGATCTTTGAACAGCACTTGCCAGATTTCCTCTGCGGTGAAGCACAGGATCGGCGCCATCAAGCGCGTCAGCACTTGCAGAATGTGCCACAGCGCACTTTGCGCGGCGCGGCGTGGTTTGGAATCCGTTGCGGCGGTGTAGAGCCGGTCCTTGAGGATATCGAGATAAAAGGCGCCGAGTTCCTCAGAACAAAACGCCTGCAAAGCCTGTGTCACGCGGATGAACTCGTAGCGCTCATAGTCCTGCGTCACACTGGCTTGCAATTCGCGCGTCAAGGCCAGGGCGTAACGGTCGATTTCCAGCCATTCTTCAACCGGCAAGAAGTCGCGCAGCGGATTGAAATCGGCGGTGTTCGCCAATAGAAAGCGCAGGGTGTTGCGTATGCGCCGATAGGATTCCACCACACGCTTGAGAATTTCGTCGGAGATGGACAGCTCGCCCGAGTAATCCGTTGCGGCCACCCACAAGCGCAAGATTTCTGCGCCCAGCGTATCCGATACCTTCTGCGGCGCGATGACATTGCCCTTGGACTTGGACATCTTGTGGCCTTTGCCGTCGACCACGAAGCCGTGAGTTAGCAAGGCGTCGTAAGGCGCGCGGCCATCAAGGGCGCAGCCCGTCAGCAGCGAAGAATGGAACCAGCCGCGATGCTGGTCAGAGCCTTCGAGATAGAGGTCTGCCGGCCACTTCAGGTCGTCGGTGTGACTGCCGCGCAGCACGCTCCAGTGCGTAGTGCCGGAATCGAACCAGACATCCAGCGTATCGCGCATCTTCTCGAACTTGGGCGCTTCATCGCCCAGCAGTTCACGGGCATCAAGCTTAAACCAGGCTTCGACACCTTCCTGCTCGACACGTTTGGCGACTTCTTCAAGTAGCTCGCTGCTGCGCGGATGCGGCTCGCCGGTTTCCTTGTCGAGAAAGAAAGGGATCGGCACACCCCAATTGCGTTGGCGCGAGATGCACCAGTCGGGCCGGTTGGCGATCATGGCGTGCAGCCGCGCCTGGCCCCAGGCCGGAAAGAAGGTCGTCTCAGCAATGGCTTTCAGCGCTGACTCGCGCAGCGTGGGTCGCACGGTTTCACCATCCATACGCACGAACCATTGCGTGGTGGCGCGGAAGATGATTGGCGTCTTGTGGCGCCAACAGTGTGGATAGCTGTGCTGGATTTTTTCGTGCGCCAGCAGCAAGCCGCGCTCGACCAGCGTCTCGATGACTTTCGGATTGGCCTGCCAGACGTTCAGCCCGGCAAACAGCAGCGTCGACGCAATGAACTTGCCGTCATCGCCCACCGGATTGTGTATCGGCAGGCCGTACTTGCCGCCGACGACATAGTCATCCACGCCGTGCGCCGGCGCAGTGTGCACGAGCCCAGTGCCGGCCTCCAGCGTGACATGCGTGCCGAGTATCATTGGCACTTCACGCTCGAGGAAGGGATGCCGCAGTTTGAGGTGCTCCAACGCCGCGCCGTTGGCGCTCGCCAGTGTGCGCGTTGTAGGAAGTTCAAAACTAGGTCCAAAACGCGTGAGACACACCCCGGCAAGATCGTGGGCCAATATCAACAAGCCCTTGTCGGTATCGATCAAATCGTACACCAGCTCGGGATGCACAGACACGGCTTCGTTGGCCGGCAGCGTCCAGGGCGTGGTGGTCCAGATTACCGCATACGCCGGCTTGTCGAGGGCAACACCAAAAGCCTTGCTCAGCGCCGCGTTATCGGCAACGAGAAAGGCCACGTCAATCGCATCAGATTTTTTATCTTCGTATTCGACTTCCGCTTCGGCCAGCGCCGAGCGGCAATCCAGGCACCAGTTGACCGGCTTCAGCCCGCGATAGAGATGTCCGCGCTCGCGCATTTTGCCGAGCGCGCGGATCTCGTCGGCCTCGGCCTTGAAATTCATGGTGAGATAAGGATGGTCCCAATCGCCCAGAACGCCGATGCGAATGAAGTCGCGCTTTTGCCGCTCGACCTGTTCGGCCGCATAGGCACGCGACAGCTCTCGCACTTCATCGGCGGGTATACCCTTGCCATGCTGCTTCTCGATCTGGTGCTCGATGGGCAGGCCATGGCAATCCCAGCCCGGCACATAGGGCGCGTCGAAGCCCGCCAGGGTCTTGGAACGGACGATCACGTCCTTGAGGATTTTGTTCACCGCATGGCCGATGTGGATGTCGCCATTGGCATAAGGCGGGCCGTCGTGCAGCACGAAGCGCGGCCGGCCCTGGCTCGCGCGGCGTATCTTCTCGTACAGCTTGCGCTGTTGCCACTCAGCCACCCACAGCGGCTCTCGCCGGGCGAGATCACCTTTCATGGGAAAGGGGGTGTCGGGAAGATTCAGCGTTTTTCTATAGTCAGCCATGCAAACCTCAAGCGCCCGCGTTCATGCCTGCCCGCGTCCTGGCGGTGGCGAAATAATCTTTTGTATCTTCCACGTCCTGCGCGATCTGCGCAGTCAGCGCTTCCAGCGTGTCGAACTTCGTTTCGTCACGCAGCTTGTGCAAGAAATTGACTCGCAGATGCGCGCGGTAGAGATCACCCGAAAAATCGAAAATATAAACTTCCAGTGTCTGTCTCCCCACTGCTGTCACGGTGGGCCGCACACCCAGGCTTGCCACGCCTTCAAAGCTGCGCTCCCCCACGCCTTCCACTGTCACGACGAATATGCCGGAGAGCGCGGCCCGCGGGCGCTTCAACTGGATGTTCGCCGTGGCGAATCCGAGTTGGCGGCCAATTTTGTCGCCATGTACCACGCGGCCGGAAATGCAGTAGGGCCGGCCCAGCAAGCGCGTCGCGTGTTCGAGGTCACCCTCGTCCAGCGCCTCGCGCACCGCGGAACTGGAAACCCGCTCGCCTTCATGCACCAGCGTTTCCATCGCTTCAACGCCGAAGCCATGCTCGACGCCCGCCTGTTGCAACATGGCGAAATCGCCACACCGTCCTTTGCCGAAGCGAAAGTCATCGCCGATGATGAGGTGGCGCACGCCCAAGCCATGCACCAGACGCTCAATGAATTCCTCGGCGGACAAGGCCGCGAAGCGCGCGTTAAAGCGGCACACGTAAGCTTGATCGACGCCGCATTCGGCCAGCAGTTGCAGCTTTTCGCGCAGGCTGGTGAGTTGCACCGGCGCGGCTTGCGGCGCGAAAAACTCGCGCGGGTTCGGCTCGAAAGTCATCACCGCCGCGGGCAAGCCCAGCTCGCGCGCCTTCGCGGTCAGCTTGTCCAGCAGCGCGCGATGGCCGCGATGCACGCCGTCGAAATTGCCTATCGTCAGGGCAACGGAATGCTGCGCGCGCCGAGGAATGCCGCGATACACCTGCATGAGTGGAAATACGCCGGGCAAAGGCGCAAATTATAGCAGCAGCGGCCGTCTTCCCAGGGCCGTCTTACAGGCCGTGTTATAGCTTGGCGAGTCTGGATTTCGCCAGAGGCGGATTCTTCGCCAAATAGCGCTTGATGCCACGCAGTATGGCCTCGGCCATTTTGTCCTGGTAGTCCTCATCGATGAGGCGCTTTTCTTCTTCGGGGTTACTGATGAAGGCGGTCTCGACGAGGATGGAGGGAATGTCCGGCGCTTTCAGCACCGCAAAACCAGCTTGCTCGACCTGGCCCTTGTGCAAGGCGTTGATGCCGCCGAGTTCGCCCAGCACAGCGCGACCCAGCTTGAGGCTGTCGTTGAGGGTGGCCGTCTGCGACAGATCGAGCAGCGTGCGCGCCAGATGCGGATCCTTCACATCGAGATTCACGCCACCAATCAAATCGGCGGCGTTCTCGCGCTGCGCCAACCACTTCGCCGCCGAGCTGCTGGCGCCGTTCTCCGACAGTACAAAGACCGAAGAACCGCGCGCCGTGGTCTTGATGAAGGCGTCGGCATGCACCGACACGAACAAATCGGCCTGCAGGCGCCGCGCCTTCTGCACGCGCTGATGCAGCGGAATAAAATAGTCGCCGTCGCGCGTCATCACGGAGCGCATGTTGGGCTCCGCGTCGATCTTGCTCTTCAGGCGACGCGCCACCTGCAAGGTGACATGCTTCTCATAGCTGCCGCCGCGGCCGACCGCACCGGGGTCCTCGCCGCCGTGGCCGGGGTCGAGCACGATGGTGATGAGCCGCGCAACATCTTGTTTGGGCGCCGGCTTGTCGCGAACAGGCTCCTCGCGCTTCTCCACGGGCTTGGTGTCGACCTGCTCCACTTTTTGCAGCAAGGCGAGCAGCGGATCCACGGGTTCGGCGGGATACAGGTCCATCACGAGGCGGTGGCCATATTCGCCGATCGGCTTGAGCGTGAATACCTGCGGCTTGATTTCGGTCTTCAATTCGATCACCAGCCGCACGACGCCCGGTTTGTAGCGGCCGGCGCGAATCAGCTTGATGTAGGGATCGCTCTCCGAAATCTTGTTCGGCAGGTTTTGCAATACGCTGTTGAACTCCACGCCCTCCAGATCGATGACCAAGCGGTCAGGGTTCTTCACGACCATCTGGCTGTAGGTGAGCGGCTGCTGATATTCAAGCGTAACGCGCGTGTAGTCGGCGGCCGGCCAGATGCGCACGGCGAGAATGCTGGTGGCGGCGGCATCGCCCGGCCGGCTCACCAGTAGCGCCAGCGTGGCGCCGGCAAATTTGAGGAAGTCGCGCCGCTTCAAGCCGGCGCAGGCAATTGGAGTTTTTTCAGACACTGAAATCCCGCTGCGGAGAGCGAGGTAATTTCTGCATCTCGCCCATCTCGCCCACCTCGGGCCAGAGACAAAGCGATGCGTAAATCGGCGGGCGCGAGATAACCTTCAGCCTTTTCCGGCCATTCGACCAAGCAAACTGCGTCACCTCGGAAGTATTCGTCCAAACCCGCATCGAGATATTCCTCCGGCTGGATGAACCGATAAAAATCAAAGTGATGCAAGTTTAATCCAGAAATCACATAAAGTTCAACCAAAGTATAGGTCGGGCTCTTCACCTTGCCCTCGTAGCCCAGGGCGCGCAGCAGGCCGCGCACCAGCGTGGTCTTGCCGCTGCCCAGGTCGCCGCATAGATAAATCACCAAACCCGGCGAGAGCGCCGCAGCGAGACGCGCACCTAAAGCCAGCGTGGCCGCCTCATTCGGCAGTTCGAGTTTCCTCTCAGTACGGATATCATCGTCAGCATGGAGCAAGAGGATCACCCTATCGATAGTCAGGCGCTCGCCGAGCGCATCAAGCGCTGGGGCGGCGAGTTGGGCTTTGATGCTATTGGCATCACCGATACTGATTTGTCGTCTGCCGAAACCGGACTGGCCGACTGGCTGGCGGCCGGGTATCACGGCGAGATGGATTATATGGCAAGCCACGGCAGCAAACGCTCGCGGCCGGCCAAGCTGGTGAGCGGCACGCAACGTGTGATCACGGCGCGCATGAATTATTTACCCCAAGCCGCGCCGATGCCGGATGCGCTTGCCGATGGCAGCCGCGCCGCCATCGCGCGCTATGCGCTCGGCCGCGATTACCACAAGCTGTTACGCACGCGCTTGCAAAAACTGGCCCATCACATTGAAGCCGAGATCGGCGCTTACGGCTATCGCGTCTTCACCGACTCCGCGCCGGTAATGGAAGTCGCGCTGGCGGTGAAGGCCGGTCTCGGCTGGCGCGGCAAGCACACCCTGCTCCTCAACCGTCAGGCCGGCTCCTGGTTTTTTCTCGGCGAAATTTACACGGATTTGCCGCTGCCGGTGGACGCACCGGCCAGCGCGCATTGCGGCACCTGCCGCGCGTGTCTCGACGTCTGCCCCACCCAGGCCATTGTCGCGCCCTACCAGCTCGATGCGCGGCGCTGCATCTCCTATCTCACCATCGAACTCAAGAGCAGCATTCCCGAAGCGTTGCGGCCCTTGATCGGCAATCGTGTCTATGGCTGCGACGACTGCCAGGTGGTCTGCCCCTGGAACCGTTATGCGCAGCACAGCAAGGAAGCGGATTTCGCCGTGCGCCACGGTTTGGATAGCGCGCGACTGGTGGACTTGTTCGCCTGGAGTGAAGAGGCATTCAAAGCGCGCATGGCCGGCAGCGCAATTTTTCGCATCGGCTATGAGCGCTGGCTACGCAATCTGGCGGTGGGGTTGGGCAATGCGCCCCGCTCCGACGAAGTGATAGCAGCACTGGACGCGCGCCGCGATCATCCTTCAGTGCTGGTGCGCGAGCACGTCGCATGGGCGCTTACGCGCCATGGCGCGTAAGGTTGCGGGTTGCGGGGTCAGGCGGGTTTTTAACTCGAAACCTTGCTCACTCGCTCTCAACCTCTTCGAGCCACGCACGCGCCTCTGCTTCGTTGTTGAACACGCGCAAATCGGCGTCGACAAACACTTGCGACAGCCAAGCGCTCCAGGCCACCCATTGTGAATCCGTCAGCACGGCGATGCGCCCGAAATCATGTGCGTGGGCGCGGGCGAACTTGATCTCTTCCCAGGCGACGTCGACGGTGAAGTCGGCCATCTGCCGCAAATCGAACAGCAGGTTAACGCTACCCGTAAACTTGACGCTGTAATTGACCAGTTCCTCGAACTCTTTGTAGTCGGCCAGCGTGAATTCGCCGAAGACCGTAACGGTGGCGAGATTGTTTTGTTGATTGGTGGCGATCATTAGGTTCTCCCAAGTATTGCGCCCACTATAGCTGCGCGCTCACTCTTGCTCAACCACTGTACGCGATTGCTTGGAGGCGAGCACGCCACTGGCGATGATCAGAAGGATCGCAAGCCAGGAGGTCCACGGCGGAATTTCATGCCAGATCAGCGCGCCAAAAAGGCTGGAAAAGATCGGCGTGCTATAGGCCAGCGTTGCCGATACCAAGGTTTTGCCTCGGTTGTAGGCCCGCGTCATGGCCAGTTGCGCCAACGCGCCGAAAACGCCGACTCCCAGCAGCAAAGCGCCACCATAACCATCGATCGCATGGATGGGGGTACTCGCCGCCCAGGGCAAGCCGCCGACCGCAGACATCAGCGAAAAGTAGAACACTGTGCGCCATTCCGGCTCGCCCAGGCGGCCGAGTTGGCGCACGTTGTAATAGGCCAACGAGGCGGTCACACCGGAAGCGAGGCCAGCCAATCCGCCCAGCCATTGCGCGGCGGCAAAGCTAGGGCGCAGCAGCAGAACGACGCCCGCCAGCCCCAAAGCGAGGGCGAAAAACAATTGCCAGCGCACGCGCTCACCCGACCACATCACCAGGATGAGCGCGAGAAACAAGGGCGAGGTGTAGTTGAGCGTCACCGCCGTCGCCAGCGGTAATACGCTAATGGCATAGAAGTAGAGCACCAGCGAAATGAAGCCGGAGAGCCCGCGCCGCAGGTGCGCCTGCCAGTGCGGCGTGCTCAGTTGCAGATGGTGCGCATAGACGTAGCCGCCCAGCAGCAAAAGCGCGACGAAACCGCGATAAAACACCAGCTCGGCGGGAGAGAACGTTCCTGCGGCGAGCTTGACGCAAACGCCCATAACGGCGAACAGCAAGCTCGCGACCAACATCCAAAGAGACTGCATGACGTTTCGTTTTAGGTTTCTGATTAGCGAATCGTGGGAAATCGTGGGAAATCGTGGCGCCAGCATGGCCGCAATCTGGCCAATGGTGCTAAGGACAAGATTTCGGTGGAAACGGCGCAGAGCGGCGTGACCCAAGCATGGCCTATACGCTATTATTGCGGTTTACCTTCACGTCAGCCACTCATTGCAGCCCTCATTGCAGCCCTTAGCGCCAGCCGAAATGAAGCAAGCTCCCGAGAAACCCATGCCGGAAAATTCTGCTTTGAACGCGCCAGTGAGCTTGCCAGTGAGCTTTGAAGCGGCGCTCGCCGAGTTGGAGAATATTGTGCAAAGCATGGACGCAGGCAAGCTGTCGTTGGAAGATTCGCTCGCCGCTTATCAGCGTGGTGCTGTGCTGCTGAAGTTTTGTCAGAACGCGCTGGCCGTTGCCGAACAAAAGATACAGGTGCTCGAAGCCGGAGAGCTGCGCGACCTTCCGTCTGCCGAAGCCTGACCCGAGTCACTCATGGACTTTCAGAGTTGGATGACTGCCGTGCAGCAACGCACCGAGCGAGCGCTTGAGCGCCTGCTGCCGGCCGCCGACATCGCTCCCACGCGCCTGCATGGCGCCATGCGCTATGCCACGCTAGGCGGCGGCAAGCGCGTGCGGCCCTTGCTGTGCCATGCCGCCGGCGAACTGGCGGGCGCCGACCACGCGCGGCTGGATGTCGCCAGTTGCGCGGTCGAGATGATCCATGTCTACTCGCTCGTACATGATGACCTGCCCTGCATGGATGACGATGTCCTGCGTCGTGGCAAGCCCACCTGTCATGTCGAATACGATGAGGCCACGGCGCTGCTGGTCGGCGACGCCTTACAGTCGCAGGCATTTGCGTTGCTCGCCGAACACCCACTCGCCGATGACGCCTCGCAACAACTCGAGATGGTGCGCGTGCTGGCCCGGGCCGCCGGCTCGCGCGGCATGGCGGGCGGCCAGGCCATAGACCTCGCTGCCGTTGGGCAACAACTCACGCTACAAGAGTTGGAGCACATGCACATCCACAAGACCGGCGCGCTGATCCGTGCCGCAGTGCTGCTGGGCGCAAATTGCGGCTCACCGCTGCCCGCCGACGAGATCGGGAGGCTGGATCACTACGCCAAGTTGGTCGGTCTGCTGTTCCAGGTGGTGGACGACATACTCGATGTGGACGCCAACACCGCGACGCTGGGCAAGACTGCTGGCAAGGATGCTGCGCAAAACAAGCCGACTTATGTAAGCCTGCTGGGACTTGCCGATGCGCGGCGGCTCGCGGAAGAGTTGCACGGCAATGCGCTCGAGACATTGACGATTTTTGGTGAGCGCGCGCGCCGACTGCGCGAGCTGACCGACTTCATCGTCAATCGAAAATTCTAAAATTCTAAAACTCTGAACAGCCGCTACGGCCTGGCATTAATACTGACCCATGGATTCCTATCCGCTACTCGACACCATCAATGATCCGGCCGAGCTGCGCCGGCTGGAGCGGAAACAGCTTCCGCAACTCGCCGAGGAACTGCGCGCCTTTCTCATCGAGTCGGTATCGAAAACAGGCGGCCATTTGTCGTCCAACCTGGGCACGGTGGAACTGACCATCGCCTTGCATTACGTGTTCAACACCCCTGAAGATCGGCTGGTATGGGATGTCGGCCACCAGACTTACGCGCACAAGATACTCACCGGCCGGCGCCAGGACATGGCGCATTTGCGCATGCTGGACGGCATTGCCGGCTTTCCCCGCCGCAGCGAAAGCCCTTACGATACATTCGGCACCGGTCACTCCTCGACGTCCATTTCGGCCGCGCTGGGCATGGCCATCGCGGCACGCGACCAAGGCGTGAAACGCCATGTCGTCGCCACCATCGGCGACGGCGCCATGACGGCTGGCATGGCTTTCGAGGCGCTCAACAATGCCGGCGTCACCGACGCCAACCTGTTAGTGATCCTCAACGACAACGACATGTCGATTTCGCCGCCGGTCGGTGCGCTCAACAAGTATCTGGCGCGCCTGTTCTCCAGCCGCACCTTCAACGCCGCGCGCAAGGCCGGCGAAAAGGTGCTGGGTGTTTCGCCGTCGCTGCTGGAATTCGCCAAACGCGCCGAAGAGCACGTCAAGGGCATGGTGACGCCGGGCACGCTGTTCGAGGAATTCGGCTTCAATTACATCGGCCCCATCGATGGCCATGATCTTGATTCGCTCATCCCGACGCTCAAGAACATTGCCGAGTTGAAAGGCCCGCAGTTCCTCCACGTCATTACCCGCAAGGGCCAGGGCTACAAGCTTGCCGAGGCCGATCCGGTGCTCTACCACGGCGTATCCAAATTCAAGCCGGACGACGGCATCGTCGTCAGCAAGGGTGGCGGCAAGCTGACTTACACCCAGGTGTTTGGCGACTGGCTGTGCGACATGGCCGCGCAAGATGAACGATTGGTCGGCATCACGCCAGCCATGCGTGAAGGCTCAGGCATGCTGCGCTTCTCCGAGGAGTTCCCGCGTCGCTATTATGATGTAGGCATTGCCGAGCAACATGCCCTGACCTTCGCCGCCGGCCTAGCCTGCGAAGGCGCCAAGCCGGTGGTGGCGATTTACTCGACCTTTCTGCAACGCGCCTACGATCAACTTATCCACGACGTCGCGCTACAAAATCTGCCGGTGATGCTGGCCATAGATCGCGGCGGTTTAGTTGGTGCCGATGGTTCCACTCACAACGGCGCTTTTGATCTCTCGTATCTCACCTGTCTGCCTAATTTGGTGGTGATGACGCCCTCCGACGAAGACGAGTGCCGGCAGATGCTCTATACCGCCTACCAGACCGACAGCCCCTCCGCCGTGCGTTACCCTCGCGGCCACGGGCCCGGCGTGGTGCCGCAAAAGGCCATGCGTGCCCTGCCGCTCGGTAAAGGCGAGTTGCGCCGTGCGGGCGCCCAGGTCGCGTTGCTGGCCTTCGGCAGCATGCTGGCGCCGGCGCTGGAAGCGGCCGAGGCGCTAGGCGCCAGCGTCGCCAATATGCGCTTCGTCAAACCGCTGGATCACGAGTTGGTGCGCCAATTGGCCGAGAGCCACCGATTGCTGGTGACGCTCGAAGAAAACTCCCTGATTGGCGGCGCGGGCGCGGAGGTGGCGCGCTCCCTGGAGGAACAAGGGCTGAGTGTGCACCTGCTGCGCATCGGCTTGCCTGACCAGTTCATTGATCATGGCGATACCGCGTTGGTGCTGGCGCGCTTGGGCCTGGACGCAGCCAGCATAGAGCAACGCATCGTCGCTCATCTTCAGTCTCTCCAAGCTCGGGCTCTTTAGTCAGCTCTTTAGCCAATAGTTGAGCGATTCAGTCGGGTATGTTAAACTGCGCGCCAGTGTGACGGAGAACAACATGAATCTCAGCGAAGCAGCCATCCCGGACGTGCAAGGCAGCGCCGACACCCGGCAGTTGGCCATCAACCAGGTGGGCATCAAGTCCATCCGCCATCCGGTGCGGGTGATGGACAAAAACAGCGGCGTGCAACATACCGTCGCCATGTTCAACATGTACGTGGGCCTGCCGCACAATTTCAAAGGCACGCATATGTCGCGTTTCGTGGAGATACTCAACAGCCATGAACGCGAGATCTCGGTCGAGAACTTCGAGCCCATGCTGCGCGAAATGGTCACGCGCCTGGAAGCCGAAACCGGCCATCTGGAAATGGCCTTCCCCTACTTCATTAACAAGCAGGCCCCGGTTTCCGCTGTGCGCAGCCTGATGGATTACGAGGTCACCTTCATCGGCGAAATCCGTGCAGGCGGTGAGTACTGCTTCACCATGAAGGTCGTGGTCCCGGTAACCAGCCTGTGCCCCTGCTCGAAGAAGATTTCAGAACGCGGTGCGCACAACCAGCGCTCTCACGTCACGGTGACAGCAACCACCACCGATCTCGTCTGGATCGAGGAGCTGGTGCAACTGGTGGAAAGCCAGGCTTCCTGCGAGCTGTATGGCCTGCTCAAGCGGCCGGACGAGAAGTATGTGACCGAGCGCGCTTACGACAACCCTAAGTTCGTCGAGGACATGGTGCGCGACGTGGCCGCGCTGTTGAACGCTGAAAAACGCATCGACGCTTACGTGGTGGAATCGGAAAATTTCGAGTCCATCCACAACCACTCGGCCTACGCGCTGATCGAGTCGGACAAGAAGCGCGCTTAATCCTTCAGCATAAAAATGGGGCGCTGATCGTGTGATCAGCGCCCCATTCTTTCGACCTACTTACTGCGACTTAAGTAGTGGCCGGGGTACTGGCTTTTTTGGCGGCCTTCAATTCCAGCTTTTCGCGGATACGCGCCGATTTGCCGGAACGGTCGCGCAGGTAATACAGCTTGGCGCGGCGCACATCGCCCTTGCGTTTAACTTCAATACTGGCGATCAGCGGCGAGTAGGTCTGAAAAGTCCGTTCCACACCTTCGCCGGACGACATTTTGCGCACGGTGAACGCGGAGTTGAGACTGCGATTGCGCTTGGCGATCACCACGCCTTCGTATGCCTGCACGCGCTTGCGCTCGCCTTCGACTACGTTCACGTTAACGATGACCGTGTCGCCGGGCGAAAAATCCGGAATGGTCTTGCCCAGACGAGCGATTTCTTCCTGTTCGAGTTGCTGTATGAGGTTCATGCTTTAGCTCCTGATCAAATGGCCCTTGGCCTTGTGCGCAGAGCAGGCCGCAGCCTGGTACGCCACCTTTGTTGTATTGCTCTTTATTACCCTGTAATCACCTACTACTTGACGCTACGCTTGCTCCCGCTTGAACTCTTCAAGCAGTTTCAATTCTTCCGGGCTCATCTTCCGTCGCAGTAACAAATCCGGGCGCCGCAACCAGGTCCGCCCCAGCGCCTGCTTCAAGCGCCAGCGCCGAATCTCGGCGTGGTGCCCGGACAGCAACACCGACGGCACCGGCCTGTCTTCATACACCTCAGGCCGCGTGTAATGCGGGCAATCCAGCAGCCCGTCGGCGAAAGATTCTTCCAGCGCCGAAGCGGCATCATTCAAGGCGCCCGGCAACTGCCGCACTACCGCGTCGATCAAGGCCATGGCCGCGATCTCGCCACCGGACAACACAAAATCGCCGAGCGAAAGCTCTTCATCCACGCAGCGCTCAATCAAGCGCTCGTCCACACCTTCATAGCGCCCACAGAGCAATATTGCGCTGGGCGCCTGCGCCAAAGCCAGCACGCGCTCATGCGTCAGCGGCTGACCCTGCGGCGAGAGGTAAATCACTCGCGCATCGGGCTGGCGCCGCTTGGCTGCGCTGATTGCCTGCTCCAGCGGCTCGGCCATCATCACCATGCCGGGACCGCCACCGTAGGGCCGATCATCCACCGTGCGGTGATTGTCCGTCGCGAAATCGCGCGGGTTGCACAGATGCAGATGCCACAAGCCCAGTTCGCAAGCCCGACGCGTGATGCCCGACTCGGTCAGCGCAGCGAACATTTCCGGAAACAGCGTAATGACTTCGAAACTCACCGCCATTGCTATCCCTTGCCTGCTATCCCTTGCCCGCAGTTGCTTCTCCGATTCCTACTGACTACCAGTCCAGCGCCCAATCAACGCGGATGCGACGCTTGGCAATATCTACGTCCTTCACGATCGCCGCCACAAAAGGCAGCAAACGCTCGGTTTCCCCATCGCGTACGCACAACACCGCATGGGCGCCGGTAGATAACAGTTTTTCCACCTGGCCCAGCGGCTCATCGGCCAAATTGATTACGTCCAGGCCGACGAGATCCGACCAGTAATATTCGTCGCGAGCCACTTCGGGCAACGCCTCGCGCGGCGCACCGACATACAAGCCGATTAGTTTTTCCGCTGCGGTGCGACTATCCATACCTTCGAAGAGGACTATCAGCCCGTCTCCGTGAAGCTTGCAACTCTTGAGCTTGCTGGCCTGCCAGGTTTCCTCGGCGCCCAACCACCACTGCGGCATGCTGCTCCAGGCCTCGGGATCATCCCCGAAAGGATGCACCTTGAGCCAGCCGTGCACACCAAATGGGGCGGTGATACGCCCCAATACAATCATATGATCATGCGTGCGCTAGCTGCGCCACTCAGGCGGCTATCGCGGCCGGCTGCGCGGCGAACTGCTTGACCAGGCGGGCGACCGTGGGCGACAACTGCGCGCCTTGGCTCTTCCAATGCTCAATGCGCAAGACATCCACGCGCAGGGCTTGTTCCTTGGCGCCAGCGACGGGATTGTAGTAACCCACGCGCTCGATGCAGGCGCCGTCGCGGCGCTTGCGCGAATCCATGACGACCATGTTGTAGAACGGCCGCTTCTTGGCGCCGCCACGGGCAAGTCTAATGACGACCATGTGAGTATCCTCTGTTGGAATCAAAAAAATCGAAGTCTTGGCGCCAGCGGAAAAACCGCTGAGAACGCCAAAAAGGGCGTAATTTTAATCGTTAAGCAGCGGAAAAACAAGCTGAATGTGGCTGCATTAATACACCTACATCAAGCGCCGAACACTTCCCCTATGGTGGCCTGAACTGCCTGGGCCGCCGCTCGCGGGTCCGGCGCCTGGCGGATGGGACGGCCGACGACGATATAATCCGCGCCGTTGCGGAACGCTTGGGCGACGTCCACCGTGCGTTTTTGGTCGTCCGCCGGCTTGTTGTCCACCGGGCGTATGCCAGGCGTCACTACCATCAGCCGTTGCCCCAGCTCGCGGCGGATCATGGGCGCTTCCAGGCCCGAAGAAACAATGCCGTCGCAGCCGGCTTCAAGCGCACGTCGTGCCCGCGACAGCACCAGTTTTTCCACATCGCACTGAAAACCTAGGTCATCCAGATCGCCGCGATCCAGGCTGGTGAGTACCGTGACGGCGAGTATCTTGAGGTCGCCCTTGTCCTTGCCCGCTGCTTCCATGATGGCCTGGTTACCATGCACCGTGGCGAAGGTGGCACCATGCCTGGCCAAGGCCCGCACAGCGGAGCGCACGGTTTCCGGTACGTCGAAGAATTTGAGATCCACAAAGACCTTCTTCTTCTGCGCCACCAGCCAGGCGAGCAACTCGAAATAGCCGCCGGCCATGAAAAGTTCCAGACCGATTTTGTAGAACTGCACGGCATCGCCCAGGCGCTCAACCAGGGCGCGCGCCGCCGCCGCGTCGGCGACATCCAGCGCGACGATAAGCCGCTCTTGCAGCGGAATGGGTTTGTCGGAAAGCAGGGGAGCGGCGTTCATGATGGGCGCGATTGAAAAAGAGCGTAATTATCCGCGCTAAGCGCGCCATGCACAATGACACGAGAGCGCTCTATTCGCCATTCCTATTCGCCAGCCCTTTCCACGCCCGGGATTAATCTACAATAGCCCTTTTCATAGCACCTGCGCCGCCAACGGCGCACTGCCCACGTGTTTCATTCAGAAAAACTTACTCAACGCCAGCCAGAAAACCTCGCCGACATTCTGGCCTGGCTCGCGACCGATGCGGCGACCGATGCGGCGCTTGATCTGGCACCGTTTCAGCGTCATTGCGCAGCGCTCGCCAACGTGGCATTGGACGCACCGCGTTATCACCGCATTCTCGATCTTTTCTACAGCCGCGCACACGATTTGTCCGAACGACTGCGGCCGCGTTTGAGCGAGGCCAAGCTCCCGCTGGATCGCGAGTTGCGCGCCATCGCCACGGCGCTCATCGAAATCCACGCTCAGGTCGCCAGCGGCTACGAACGCGTGTTGCAGGACGCAGGGGGGCGACTGGCGCACAACAAGTGGCGCAATCCTTCCATCGTCGCGGCGCGCGCATTGCGCAGTCTGAGCGAGCAATTTGAAACGAGTTGCATGGTGGCGGTGCCAACGCCACCCGATTTGTGGCGTCGCGCCCACACCTTGGCGCGTGCCGCGCGCGACTACTACGAACCGGAAACCACCGTGGTCCCAGGCGTCAGTCTAGATGCCGAAAAAATCTACAAAGCCATGTTGGCCTTGGCCGCAACGCAGCCCGAAGGTTTTTCGCCGCAGGAAGTGGCCTTGGCCTGCGCCTACCTGGCGCAATTCTCCACAGCGGTGGACATTTTGCGCGAATCGCCCGCCGAGCATTCCGATTGGTATTGGGTGGACCTGACACAGGACACCGGACCCACACCGCAAGGCCGCCATATGCCGCCCGCACAGGGCGAAATTTTGTATTGTGGCTTCCGGCGTATCGCACGTCTTATCGGCGAGCAAATTGTCGCGCTTGAAGCCGGCGTGCCAGCAGGCAATTTGCGCCTGCCCGAGCATGCTGCTGGCCACGCCGGGCGTTGTGCGCTCAAGCGCATGCAAGCGCACTGGATAGAAGCGCCCCAGCGCAAGCGCTCGCGGCGACACAACAACGATCGCGCGCAGATATGCATCGGTCTGAACGATCTGTGGCAAATACTCGATCAGTGCGACGCGCCCATGGGGTTGGAATCCGCCGCGCGAAGCGAGACGCGAATTACCGAATGGATGGTCGTCAACGAAAGCGCAACGGGCTTCGCCGTCATGCACGTGGCGGGCGCGATCGATGGCCTGGTGCCCGGCAGCGCCATCGCGCTACGCACCGGCGCTAATCAAGCCTGGAACATCTGCGTAGTACGCTGGATGAAAAATGACAATCCGGAACACGTAGAACTCGGCCTGGAAATACTCGCGCCAGCCGCGCAATCAGTGCGGTTAGTTTTCAGAAACGGCGATCAAAGCCAGTTGCCGACCGCAGGCCTGCTCCTACCCCCCATTCCCGCATTGCGCGAGCATGCCGCAGTATTGGCGCCGAGCGGCAGCTATAGCGCCAAGCGCTTCTTCATCGTATCGGGTGACGACACCACACAGGTCACGCAAGGTCGCCTGCTCAGCCTCGATATGCAAACCGGTTCCCTCGAACTCTTCCAGTTCGAACCCGATCCCTACCCGCTTTAACCTAAAAACCGCAGTTGAACGCACCCGAATGTGCGGTTGGCGGGTCGGCTGGCAAGGCGCGAGGAGGACGCAGGATCGGACCCTGCTACGACGAGCAACGCGGCCAGACGGCCCGCCAGCCGTGCAAGCGGGTGCGTAGCGCGCTCACCCTTCCGGTGAAGTGAGTCGAAGGCACAAGAGCCAGTAACCATGCGGCTTTCCAAAGAGATGTAAGCGGTCAACTGCGGTTATTAGGTTTAACGATCGATCTCGTCCAGCACCGCCGCCGTCAGCGCACCAACCATCACCACCAGCCAAGACAGGTATAACCAGATCAGAAAAATCGGCGCCGAGGCGAAGGCGCCATAGATCAGCGTGTAGGTGGTGGCCTTGGTGAGATAAAAGCCAAACACGCGTTGTGTCAGTGCAAAACCCAGCGCGGCGATAATGCCGCCAATAGCGGCATGCCAGGGGATGACCGGGCGATTGGGCACGGAAAAATAAAGAAATCCGAACAATGTGGCAGTGAGCGCCAGCGGCAACAGGCGCAGCACAAGTTCTGTCACCCAGCGTGGCTCTGCCACCAAACCCAGCGAGGCGGTGACCAGATAAGTAGTGGCAGCGATACTGGCGCCCAGCGCGACAGGCCCCAATACCAGCGCGCCCAGGTAATTCGCCACGCGCCGCAACAGTGGTCTCGGTCGCCTCACGCGCCAGATGCGATTGAAAGCGCGCTCGATACTGTGCATGAGCAAAATCGCGGTGATTACCACCATGCTCATGCCGATAGCCGTCAGTTGTTCCGCCTTGTAGGAGAACTGCAAGACATAGGCCGCGATGATCTTGCCCGCTTTCTCCGGCAACAGATTGGCCAGAAGGAAGTTGCGCAGCGCCATGCTCAGACCGGAAAACAACTCGACCCTGGAAATCAGTACCAGCGCCACGGCCAGCAAAGGCACGATGCCCAGGAGCGTGGTGAACGCCAGACTCGCCGCTGTTTGATTGCAACGCTCTTCGCGAAAACGCTTTCTGAAGCGCGCAATAAAATCGGGCAACGGGCCCACCCACTGCATCGCAACACTCCACTCCGATAGAATGGCGCGATTCTACCGGATCGATCTCCTGGAAATCGCATGACTCACTCGATGCATCAACTCACGCGCTTCTCTACCATCGCCTTGCTCATCGCCCTGATTTTGCTCAGCGTGATATGGGAGCTGTGGTGGGCGCCGCTGCGGCCGGGTGGATCGCTCCTGGTGTTAAAAGCGCTGCCACTCTTGGCGGCCTTGCCCGGCGTGCTGCGCGGGCGGCGTTACACCCATCAATGGGCCTCGATGCTGGTGCTGGCCTATTTCAGCGAAGGCGCGGTTCGCGCCTGGTCGGAGCAAGGCGCCAGCCGCTGGCTCGCCTTGGCGGAGTGTGCGCTGGCGATCGGCTTCTTTGTTGCGGCAATTCTCTACGCACGCATGACGCGCGCCGCCCAACCGCGGGGCAGCGCGGCCTAGGGCGACTCAGGTCAGCGCCGCCCAGCCGGTGGGCGGCGCATGAGAACTCAGCCTAAAAACCACAGTTGAACGCACCCCTCGGGTGAAGTGAGTCAAAGGCACAAGAGCCAGTATCCATGCGCCTTTCCACGGAGAGGTAAGCGGTCAACTGCGGTTATTAGGCTCAAACCTGCGGATTCACCCGCTCCAGCTTGGAGTGCAGTTTGTTCAAAGCATTTATGTAGGCTTTGGCGGAGGCCACCACGATATCCGTGTCGGCGCCCTGGCCGTTCACAATGCGGCCTTCTTTGGACAAGCGCACGGTGACTTCCCCTTGCGCGTCGGTGCCGCCGGTGATGCTGTTCACGGAGAACAGCAGCAACTCAGCATTGCTCTTGACGATATTTTCGATGGCGCCGAAAGAAGCGTCCACCGGGCCGCTGCCCTCGGCCTCGGCCGGCTGCTCGTCGCCACCCACAGAGAGAGTCAGGCGCGCATGTGGCGTCTCGCCGGTTTCGGAGCACACGCGCAGCGAAACGAGTCTGTAATACTCATGCTCCGGCGTGACCGCTTCGTCGCTCATCAGCGCGTGCAAATCCTCGTCGAAGATATCGTGCTTCTTGTCGGCCAGTTCTTTGAAGCGCGCGAAACCGGCGTTCAACACCTGTTCCGATTCCACCTCGATGCCCAACTCTTTCAGGCGCGCCCTGAAAGCGGTGCGGCCGGAGTGTTTGCCGAGCACTAATTTGTTGGCGTTCCAGCCCACATCTTCGGCGCGCATGATTTCATAGGTTTCGCGATGCTTCAGCACACCATCCTGGTGGATGCCGGACTCATGAGCGAACGCATTCGCGCCGACGATGGCCTTGTTGGGCTGCACCGGAAAGCCGGTAATGCCGGAGACCATCTTCGACGCAGCAACGATTTGTGTCGTGTCGATGCGGGTGTCGCAAGTGAACTCGTCCTGGCGCGTGCGCACTGCCATGACGATTTCTTCCAGCGCGGCGTTGCCGGCGCGCTCACCCAGACCGTTGATGGTGCATTCCACCTGGCGCGCGCCGGCCATGACTGCAGCGAGCGAGTTGGCGACGGCAAGACCAAGGTCATTGTGACAATGCACCGACCACATCACTTTGTCGGCATTCGGAATGCGCTCGCGCAACTGGCGTATGCGTTCGGCGAACTGCTCGGGCAGGTTGTAGCCGACGGTATCCGGGATGTTGATGACGGTTGCGCCTTCCTTGATCACCGCCTCAATTATTCGACAGAGGAAATCCAACTCGGAGCGGCCTGCATCTTCGCAAGAGAACTCCACGTCATCCGTGCCGTTGCGGGCGAAACGCACGGCATTCACCGCCGAGATGAGGACGTCATCCGGCGTCATGCGCAGCTTTTTCTCCATGTGGATGGGGCTGGTGGCGATGAAGGTGTGGATGCGGCCTGACTTGGCCGGCTTGATGGCCTCCAGCGCCCGGGCGATGTCCTTATCGAAGGCCCGGCACAGGCCGGCTACAGTGCTGTCCTTGATGGCTTCGGCCACGGCACGCACTGCCTCGAAATCGCCGTTAGAGGCGGCCGGGAAGCCGGCTTCGATGACATCCACGCGCATGCGCTCGAGTTGGCGCGCGATGCGCACCTTCTCTTCGCGGGTCATGGAAGCGCCGGGGCTTTGCTCGCCGTCGCGCAAGGTCGTGTCGAAAATGATCAAATGGTCTTTCATGGTCGTCTCCGCTGAAAAAACGGTTCATCGTCGGCGGCGGTGCAACCGCAGCCGGCTCAATACAACAAATGTGGGGTTTTAGTGTGCGCGCGAGCGCAGCAGGGGCCGTGCGAGTAGCAGGCCGGTGAGGCGGGGGGAGAGCGAGAAAAATTGCGTCTGCAATTGCGTGTGCGGCTTCATGAGTCCGAATATAGCCAAGTTCTGCAGGACACGCAATAGCAATTCAATGGCACTCACACGAGCGGCTGACGGCGCTTCTTGAACCATCTCCAGACTGCCAGCACATAGCCGGACATGGCATAGCAGAGAAACAGCCCGAACAGCACACCCTGCGGATAGCTGGACACCACGAGATAGAACAGCACGATGGCAACGACCGCGAAGAAAGGCACGCTGCGACGCAAATTGATGTCCTTGAAGGCGTGGTACTGAATATTGCTGACCATGGTCACGCCGGCGAATATGGTCAGTACGCAGGCGTACCAACGCACTTCTAAGCCGGTGTAGTTGTTGTCTATCATCACCCAAACCAGGCCCGCTACCAACGCCGCCGCGGCCGGGCTGGGCAGGCCCTGGAAGTAGCGCTTGTCCTGCACTTCGAGCATGGTGTTGAAGCGCGCCAGACGCAAAGCCGCACCGGCGCAATAGATGAAGGCGGCGATCCAGCCCAGGCGGCCCATATCCTTCAAGGCCCATTCGTAGATCACCAGCGAAGGCGCCGCGCCGAAGGAGACCATGTCGGAGAGGGAGTCATACTCCGCGCCGAAAGCGCTTTGCGTGCGCGTCATGCGCGCAACTCGGCCATCGAGGCCGTCTAGCACCATGGCGATGAAGATCGCCACAGCGGATTGTTCGAAGCGGCCATTCATGGCCTGCACGATGGCATAGAAGCCGGCGAACAGCGCCCCGGTGGTGAACAGGTTGGGCAGGATGTAAATCCCGCGTCGACGCAGTTCAGGGTTGACCAGGGCTTTACGGGGGCGGATTTCCGGCATGTGGGGCGTCAGTCGACTAGGACGACACCATTGTAGCCCATCGCAACGCCGGCTACGGCAGCTCGGCCAGAACCGTGGAGGTGGCGGAAACCTTGTCGCCTATCGTCACCTTGGCACGTGAGTCGGGCGGTAGATAGACATCCACACGCGAACCGAAGCGGATAAAGCCGTAGCGCTGTCCGCGTGCGAGCTGGGTGCCGGCATCGACATAGCAGAGGATGCGACGGGCGATCAGGCCGGCCACTTGCACGCAGGTCACATCTTGGCCGTCCGTCGTTTGTAGCCACAAGGCGTTGCGCTCGTTCTCCAGCGAGGCCTTGTCCAGCGCCGCATTGAGAAAACTGCCGGGGTTGTACCAGCGCTGCTTCACCACCGCATCCAGCGGGCTGCGGTTGGAATGCACGTTGAAGACGTTCATGAAGACGCTGATCTTCAGCGCCTCGCGATGGAGGTAGGGGTCTTGCACCTTTTCCACCACCACGATGCGTCCGTCCGCTGGAGATAAAACGTTCTTGTCGCCCGCCGGCACCACGCGTGGCGGATCGCGGAAGAATTGCAACACGAACAACGCAATGATCCACAGCGGCACCGACCACAGCCAGCCGCAGGTGTAGGTAACCACCAGGCTCACCGCAACGGCGATACCGAGGAACGGCCAGCCCTCGCGGGCGATGATGGGGTGGGGATAGGAATTCAAGATTTGCTTGTACCCAGTGCCGCTAACACCAAACGAACCACCAGGAAATCCTGGCGGCCTTGGCGATTCGTGACGGTTAGTTCTTCGACTGATCGACCAGCTTGTTCTTCTTGATCCACGGCATCATGTCGCGCAGCTTGGCGCCGACCTGCTCAATCGGATGCGCCGCGAGATTGCGACGCTGAGCCATCAGCGTGGGCGCGCCAGCCTTGTTCTCGAGTATGAATTCGGTGGCGTATTGTCCGCTCTGAATTTCCTTGAGGATTTTCCTCATCTCGAGTTTGGTCTCGTCAGTGACGATGCGCGGGCCGCGCGTGATGTCGCCGTATTCGGCGTTGTTGGAAATCGAGTAATGCATGTTGGCCAGACCGCCTTCGTAGATGAGGTCGACGATCAGTTTCAGCTCGTGCAGACACTCGAAGTAGGCCATCTCGGGCGCATAACCGGCCTCGACCAGGGTTTCGAAGCCAGCCTTGATCAGTTCAACCGTGCCACCGCAGAGGACGACCTGCTCGCCGAACAAATCGGTCTCGGTTTCTTCGCGGAAAGAAGTCTCGATAACGCCGCCGCGCGTACCGCCATTGGCCGCCGCATAAGACAGCGCGATTTGCAGCGCTTTCTTCGATACATTCTGATGCACGGCGATGAGCGAAGGCACTCCGCCGCCCTGCACATAGGTCGAGCGCACCAGATGGCCAGGGCCTTTCGGCGCGATCATGATGACGTCGAGATCGGCGCGCGGCTTGACCTGGCCGTAATGAATGTTGAAGCCGTGCGCGAAGGCAAGCGTGGCGCCCTTCTTGATGTTGGACTCTATGTCGTCGGCATAGACCTGGGCGATGGTTTCATCCGGCAGCAGGATCATGACGAGGTCGGCGCCCTTGACCGCATCCGGCACTTCCTTCACCGTCAGGCCGGCCTTCTTGGCCTTGTCCCAAGAAGCGCCGCCCTTGCGCAGACCGACAGTCACCTTGACGCCCGACTCGTACAGATTGAGCGAGTGGGCGTGGCCTTGCGAGCCGTAACCGACGATCGTAACTTTCTTGCCCTTGATGAGCGAGAGATCGGCGTCCTTGTCGTAATAAACTTTCATGTTGGTCCTTTCAAAACGGGGAATTGTTTACCGCCAAGGACGCCGAGTACGCAAAGGAAATTTGAGAACTCCTTGGCGCAGTTGGCGTCCTTGGGGGCGAGCGTTTCTTTACACTTTCAAAATTCTGTCGCCGCGACCGATGCCGCACACGCCGGTGCGTACGGTCTCGAGTATGAGCGATCGATCGATGGCTTCGATGAAGGCATCGAGCTTACCCGTGTTGCCCGTCAATTCGATGACGTAGGTCGATTCGGTAACGTCAATGATGCGTCCGCGGAAAATCTCGGACATGCGCTTCATTTCTTCACGGTCCTTGCCGGTCGCACGCACTTTCACCAACATCAGCTCGCGCTCCAGGTGCGCCGCCTCGGAGAGGTCGACCACCTTGACGACTTCGATGAGCTTGTTGAGCTGCTTGGTGATCTGCTCGATGACATCGTCGGAACCCACGCTGACAATGGTCATGCGCGACAGCGATGGATCTTCTGTCGGCGCCACAGTCAACGATTCGATGTTGAAGGCGCGCGCTGAGAACAGGCCAGAGACGCGCGAAAGCGCGCCAGCTTCGTTTTCCAACAGGATGGAGATAATGTGTCGCATGATTTATTGCTCTTATAGATCTTCGGCCAGAATCATCTCGGACAGCCCCTTGCCGCCCGCGATCATGGGGAACACGTTGGCCGTCTGATCGGTAATGAAATCCAGGAAGACGAGTTCGTTTTTATGTTTGACGAAGGCTTCGCGCAGCGCCGGCTCGACATCCGCCGGCTTCTCAACCTGTATACCAACGTGGCCATAGGCCTCGGCCAGTTTGACGAAATCCGGCAAGGCATCGACATAGGATTCGGCATAGCGGTTGCCGTGGAACATCTCCTGCCACTGCCGCACCATGCCCAGATAGCGGTTGTTGAGGTTAATGATCTTGATGGGCAGACGGAATTGCTTGCAGGTCGACAATTCCTGGATGCACATCTGTATCGACGCTTCGCCGGTCACACAGGCCACCGTCGCCTTGGGATTGGCGAAACGCACACCCATGGCCGCCGGCAGACCGAAGCCCATGGTGCCCAGGCCACCGGAATTGATCCAGCGACGCGGTTTGTCGAATTGGTAGTACTGCGCCGCCCACATCTGGTGCTGGCCCACGTCCGAGGTTACGAAGGCATCGCCCCCTGTCACCTCGTAGAGTTTCTGCACCACATACTGCGGCATGATGACGTCCTTGCCCTGCTTGTATTTTAGGCAGTCCTTGCCGCGCCACTCTTCGACCTGCTTCCACCACGCGGCCAGCGCCTTGGCGTCTGGCTTGGTCTCGGCGGATTTCAACTGGCTCTGCAATTCATCCAGCACATCGGCCACATTGCCGACGATGGGCACATCCACCTTCACGCGCTTGGAAATGGAGGAAGGATCGATATCGATGTGAATGATCTTGCGCGCCACCGAGCCGAAATGCGCCGGGTTGCCAATGACGCGGTCATCAAAACGCGCACCGATGGCAATCAGCACATCGCAGTTCTGCATGGCCATATTGGCTTCGTATGTTCCATGCATACCCAGCATACCGAGGAATTGCTTATCCGTGGCGGGGTAACCACCCAAACCCATCAAGGTATTGGTGATGGGAAAGCCCAGCGTCTTGACGAGCTTGGTTAATTTGTCGGCGGCATCCGAAAGTATCACGCCGCCGCCGGCGTAAATCATCGGGCGCTTGGCTTCGTGCAGCAATTGCACCGCCTTCTTGATCTGGCCGGCATGCCCCTTAACCACCGGGTTGTAAGAGCGCATCGCTACCGTCTTCGGGTAGGCGAATTCGCATTTCTGCTGGGTGATGTCCTTGGGAATATCCACCAGCACCGGGCCAGGCCGGCCGGTCTTGGCCAGATAGAAGGCCTTCTTGATCGTTTCGGCCAGGTCTTTGACGTCCTTGACGAGAAAGTTGTGTTTCACACAAGGACGGGTAATGCCCACCGTATCGCATTCCTGGAACGCGTCTTGGCCGATATAGTATGTCGGCACCTGACCGGTGATGACCACCAGCGGAATCGAATCCATGTAGGCGGTGGCAATGCCGGTGACGGCATTCGTCACGCCGGGGCCGGAGGTCACCAGGGCAACGCCGATCTTTTGCGACGAGCGCGAGTACGCATCGGCGGCATGCACGGCCGCCTGCTCGTGACGCACCATAATATGCTTTACTTTATCCTGCTTGAATAGCTCATCGTAGATGAACAATACCGAGCCGCCGGGATAGCCGAAAACGTGATCGACCTTTTCTTCCTGCAAGCACCTGATTACAATTTCCGCACCGGTCAGAACCATATTTGCACCAAAGACCTATATTCGCGCTAAGACTCTTTGCACCGAGACCCCCAAGCCTCATGTCGCACCAAGACTTAAAAAACGCGCCGAAAAACCTGTAACCTTACTGACTCACTCTGCATTGGTCAAGGCATTTCAAGCCATGCCAATACCCACGCGAACTTTCAGGATATAGCCCTGGCCACTCGCACCGAACTTTCCGATTTCCTTGCCGGCGCCGAGCGTCGCGCCTACAAGCAAGCCTTGTTCGCGGTGCGTGACGAGGATGCTGCACTGGATATCGTGCAAGACAGCATGCTCAAGCTCGCCGAAAAATACGGCGACAAACCCAGCAACGAATTCCCCATGTTGTTCCAGCGCATCCTGCAGAACACCATACGCGACTACTATCGCCGGCAGAAAGTCCGTTCGACTTGGACCACCCTGCTCTCCGCTTTCACACCCGCCGGCGATGAGGACAGCGACCCGCTTGAAACTTTGGAAGCCGAAGACGGGTCAAAAACCCAGGAAACGCCGTATGCGCAGCTTGAACAATCGCAACTCCTTGCAATTATTGAAGAAGAAATAAAAAGGCTGCCGCCGCGTCAACGTGAAGCTTTTCTCATGCGTTATTGGGAAGACATGGATATCGCCGAAACAGCCGTTGCCATGGGCTGTTCGGAAGGTAGCGTCAAAACTCACTGTTCGCGCGCCACGCATACCATGGCGAGCGCGTTGAAGGCCAAAGGCATCGAGCTATGAACGAACGGGAATTCACCACCAAGGTCAGACACCTCCTCAATCAGGGGGCCTACGACGTTAACCGTCAAACTGCCAACAAATTGATGCAGGCCCGTCAGGCCGCCCTGGCTCACCAAAAAGTCGCGCCCGCCCAATTAAGCCTGGCCGGCATGGGTCATATGGCTGCCGATGTGTTGCTGCCCCAGGCGCGCACCCTGGTGGCGCTGCTGGGCTTGAGCCTGGCTGTCATCGGTGTCACCTACTGGAACAACTACGAACAAGCCTTGGAGAACGAAGAAATCGATAGCGCGCTCTTGGCCGACGAGTTGCCGATCAACGCTTATCTTGACCGGGGCTTCCACGTATGGCTCGAGCAGCCCTCATCGCCGCAGCAATAGTCGCCTGCCTCGCCCTCCACACACCCGTCCAAGCTGCTGTCCCCAACATCCAGCAGCCGGCTTGGGCAGAACTCAATCCGCAACAGAAACAAATCCTCGCTCCGCTCTCCCAGGAATGGGACAAGCTGGAAAGCTACCGCCGCAAAAAGTGGCTGGGCATCGCCGCACGCTATCCCGCCATGAAGCCGGAGGAACAGGTGCGCGTGCAACAGAACATGAAACACTGGACGAATCTCTCGCCTGATGAGCGCAAGAAGGCCCGCGAGCGCTACCAGAGTTTACAAAAAGCCCCCCCTGAGCAACGCCAGGCCATCAAGCAAAAATGGGAGCAATACAAGGAACTGCCTGACGAAGAGAAAAAGCGCCTCGCCGAAAAAGCCGCTCAACGCCCGACCCCCAAGTCCGCCGCGAGCAAACTCGCGCCCAAGCCTGTCGCACCGGCAGCGATATTGAAGCCGGCCACATTAGCGCCCGCCGCGACAACGCCTGCTGGCGCCGCACCAGGCACTGCGACCAGCGCACCGGCCGGCGCGGTAGGCGCGTCTCCGCCTGTAACGACGCCCAATGTCGCGCCCAGTGCGGCGCCGGCCAAATAATGTCGAATCCCGCCACTGCCCTCTCCGACGCCCCGGCTGCACCTGCTATCGAAAACACGCCTGGCATCGGCCGACGTCTCGCCGCCTTGTTCTATGAAGCGCTGCTGCTAATCGGCGCGCTGGGCGTAGCTTTCGTTCTGCCGCACGTCGTGCTCGGCGCCGGCTGGAAGGTCGAAGTCCCCGGCGCGCTCAAGTGGCTGCATCTATTCCTTGTGCTGCTGGTGTACTTCGTTTGGTTCTGGCGTCATAGCGGCCAGACGCTGGCGATGAAAACCTGGAAGATCAAAGTCGTCTCCGCGCAGAACGGCGAAGCTGTCTCGCTGCGGCAAGCCGTGTTGCGCTACATCCTGGCCTGGCCGGCGCTCGCGCTGGGCGGGGTCGGTTTTCTTTGGGCGCTGGTCGATCACGACCGCCAATTCCTGCATGACCGTCTCGCCGGCACACGCCTTATTCGCGTTTAGCGCGAATAAGCGGGTTTCGGGTTTCGAGTAGAATGCTCTGCGGCGCTAACGCCGCTCTACCCACCAGAGCATCGCGCCGGCCGCCAGTAAAAACAAGGCGCTGGGCGTAATGGCTGAGAAGAATGGCGGCCAGCTATTGATGATGCCGAGATTGGAGAACAAGCCATTCAGCATGTGAAAGGTGATGCCCAGCATGATGCCGGCGAAAACTTTCACACTCACCGCGCCCATGCGGTCTTGCAGATAGGCGAAGGGTAAGGCCAACGCCATCATCACCAGCGCCGCCAACGGGTAAATCAACTTCTTCCAGAGCGCGATTTCGTAGCGCTGCGTCTTCAACTGATTCTCTTTGAGGTGCAATAAGTAGCGGTAGAGATTCACCACCGACATGCGCTCGGGCACCACCATCAGCACGCTCAAGATGTCCGGATTCAGCGCGGAGCGCCAATCCGATTCGACTAGATGATCGACGCGGGTCCGGTCTTTTTCGAACACCGTCTGCACTACGTTCTTGAGGCGCCAGGTGTCGGGCGCCATGAACTCGCCTTCGGTCGCTTCGGAAATCTTGCGCAGTACGTGGTTCTGGTCGAACTCGTAGATGCGCACACCCTGCAGTCGGGTATCCGGCAACACGGCGCGCACATTGACGAAACTGGTTTCGTCTTTGACCCACAGCCCTGAGCGGAACTCTTGCCCAACCACCGCCGACATCGCCTTGAGCCGAAGTTGTTGCGCGAAATGTTCCGCCGGCGGCGCGACGAATTCGCCAAAGACGAAAGTCAACAGCACAAAAGCCAGGCCCAGTTTCATCAACCCGCGCAGCATCCTCGCCGTGGACAGCCCCGACGCGCGCATCACGGTGATTTCCGAATGGCGCGCCAGCAAGGTCAGCGCGTAGAGCGTGCCGATCAATACCGCAATGGGCGCCAACTCATAGACGCGGCCAGGCAAGGTCAGCAGCACGTAGAAAACGGCGTGATGCAATTCATAGCCGCCCTGCCCGACGCTCTCCAGTTCGTGGATCAAATCGAAAAAAGCGAATAGCAGCAGGAAGGCAACCAAAACCAGCGTAACCGCCGCGTAGATCTCTTTGCCCAAGTAGCGCTCATAGACTTTCAACTGCGCCACCTCAGCCAGGAAAACACCGCCAAGCGCCGGTAAAACAGCAGGATAAGGAGCACAAACATGATCACATGCACCAGCCACCAGCCGATGTCGAAGCGCAACCGCCCCTGAGCCACCCAGGCCTGGCACACCGAAATCAGATTGCTGTAGATCATGTAGGTGAGCAGAGCCAGTACCAGATTGTTGGTACGGCCAGCGCGCGGATTGACGAAGGAAAGCGGGATTGCCAGCAGTGCGAGATTCAGCGCCGCCAGCGGGATGCCGATGCGCCAGAGTAGTTCGCCGAGACTCTGGTTAGTCGGCTGGATGGCGAGATCCCACAGCGGCGAACTCTTGGGCGTATGCTCGACGCCGCGCGCTTCGTTCGTCTCGATGCGCACCGCGTAGCGCTCGAATTCCATGACACGATATTCCGGTGTTCCCGGCACGCCATCGTAACGGCGGCCATTCAGCAGCACCACGAAGCGGTCGCCGTTTTCCGCCGTTTCAGTATAGCCGTTGCTCGACATCATCACGCCAAGACGGCCGCCCTGCCGCGAACTAACGAAGACATTTTTTACTCGGCGCTCGTCGCCGGCCACGGCTTCGACGAAAAACACCCGGTCACCGTTGGCCGATTCCTTGAAAGAACCCGGCGAAACGCGCGCCACATCGTCGCGGCTGTTCATACGCTGGCGATACTCGGCACTCTTCGAAAGCGCCCAGGGTGACAGAAACAGCGACAGCACCGCAATCGCCACGAGCAGCGGCGCTGCGAACTTCATGACGGGGCGTACCCAGGCGGTGAGGGGCACGCCGGAGGTAAACCAGACGATCATTTCGGAATCGCGATAACTGCGTGACAGCGTCATCAATATGGAGATGAACAGCGTCAGCGACAGCAGCACCGGCAGATAGTTGAGGGCGTTGAAGCCGAGCAACGCCACCACCGCTTCGGAGGCCAGCTTGCCGATGGCCGCATCGCCCAGTAGGCGGATGAGTTGAGTCGTCAGCAGAATCGCGAACAGCGCGACGAAAACCGCGCCTGCAGTGCTGGCGAATTCGCGCAAGACGGCACGTTCGAATATAGGAGCCCGCGCCATTTTGACTTTATACGAAGGGAGCAGGGATAATTGGGGGGATAATCTGAGCCTGAAAATCCCGCCGCGCACAGAGTACACACCAAGGAGCAGCACGTGGAATTTAGCATAAAAAGCCTGGCCCCGGAGAAAGCCCACACGGTCAAATCCGCTTGCATCGTTGTCGGCGTATTTGAATCACGCAAGCTCGCCGCCACGGCGCAGTCACTCGACACGGCATCCAACGGCCATTTGTCGGCCATCCTCAAACGTGGCGATATGGAAGGCAAGAGTGGCGCCAGCCTGCTGCTGCATGGTGTGCCGGGCGTGGCCGCCGAGCGCGTGCTTTTGATCGGTCTCGGCAAACAGGCGGCGCTCGCCGAAAAAAACGCCAAAGCCTTCCGTGACGCCATGTCCGCCGCAGTACGCGCGCTGAGGGATACCGGCGCCAAAGACGCGTTGATCACGCTCACTGAACTGGCGACCGCCTCTGACAACGCCTCTGACAACGCATCTGACAACGCATCTGACAACAACTCGCGCGACATTGCCTGGCGCGTGCGCCAGTCTGTGCTGATCGCCGAAGACGCCTTGTACCGTTTCGATCAACTCAAATCCAAAATAGAAAATGCCAAGCCGGCACTGGCAGAAATTGCCTTCCTCGCACCCGCCGGCAACGAAACCAAGCTCGCCGCCGAAGCGCTGGCGCAGGGCATAGCCATCGCCAAAGGCATGAACCTCACGCGCGAGCTGGGCAATCTGCCGGCAAATATCTGCACCCCGACTTATCTCGGGGAGCAAGCGCAGAAGCTCGCCAAGGCCTACAAGCTGAAATGCGAAGTGCTGGATCGTACGCGCATGGAAAAGCTCGGCATGGGCTCTTTGCTCTCGGTGGCCAAGGGTTCGCACCAGCCGCCGCGCTTCATTGTGCTGCAACACCTGCATGGCAAAGCCAAGGACAAGCCGGTGGTGCTGGTCGGCAAAGGCGTCACCTTCGATACCGGTGGCATTTCGCTCAAGCCCGGCGCGGAAATGGATGAAATGAAGTTCGACATGTGCGGCGCCGCCAGCGTGCTCGGCACCTTCAAAGCCATCGCCGCCATGAAGCTGCCGCTGAATGTCGTCGGCCTCATCCCCGCCACCGAAAACATGCCGGGCGGCGCGGCGACACGGCCGGGCGACGTCGTCACTTCCATGTCGGGCCAGACCATCGAGATACTCAACACCGACGCCGAAGGCCGCCTTATTTTGTGCGACGCCCTTACCTACGCCGAGCGCTTCGAGCCGGCCTGCGTCGTCGACATCGCCACGCTCACCGGGGCCTGCGTCATTGCCCTGGGGAATGTCGCCACTGGCCTGCTCGGCAATGACGACGCACTAGCGCAAGAACTTCTCGATGCCGGCCAGACTGCCAACGATCGCGCCTGGCAGTTGCCGCTGTGGGACGACTATCAGGAACAACTGAAGAGCAACTTCGCCGACATGGCCAACATCGGCGGCCGCGCCGGCGGCACCATTACCGCCGCCTGCTTCCTGTCGCGCTACACGAAAAAATATCGCTGGGCGCATCTGGATATCGCCGGCACGGCCTGGAAGTCCGGCAAGGAAAAAGGTGCCACCGGCCGGCCCGTGCCGCTGCTCACCCACTTCCTCATGAAACGCGCGGGCACGCTTTGACCCGCATCGATTTCTATCATGGCGCCGCCGATAAAGTCGCTGCGGCCTGCCGCCTGCTCAACGAGTTTTATCAGGATGGCCGGCGCGTGATGGTGTATGCGCCTGATGAAGCGCTGGCGGCGCGCCTCGATACGTTGCTGTGGAGCCAGCCCGCCACGGGCTTTCTGCCGCACTGCCGCCTCAATTCGCCGTTGGCAACGGAAACACCCATCATCATCGGTGCGCAATTGGAGCAGGCGCCACATCATGACGTCTTGATCAATCTCGACGGCGAATTGCCACCGAGCTTTTCGCGCTTCGAGCAGCTTGTCGAGATCGTCGGCAACGACGATGCCGACCGCGCCCCCGCACGCGTGCGCTTCAAGTTTTATCGCGACCGGGGCTACGCCATGCAAGCCCACAACCTGGCCGGTGACACACCTTGAGTGAGAATGACGTCGTCGGCAAAGCGGACGCGCTAATGAAACGCCACCGCGCTTTCGTCGCGGCCGGTGCGCAAGCTGCACCCACACCGCCGGTCGACGATGTGCCGGTGCTAACCGAGGTGGTCGATCCCACTGTCGCCGCGCCCGCGCTGGATGCGGTGTTATCCGGTGGCCCCGGCGCCGAGGCACTGACCGAGCGCATGCGCGCACTGCTTGCACCTCTGCCGCCCGACATCGCGCACGCCTTGGAGCGCTGGCTCGCCGCCACCCTGCCGCGCCTGGTCGCCCGGCAACTCGATGGCGTCGCCGAACAGATCGCTGAAGAAGTCGGCGCGGCCTTGCGCGATAGTTTGCCGCTGCTCATCGCCGACCTCGTCCACTCCGCCGCCGAACGCGCCAAGCCGAAGTAGCGCTTCCCGGCTTAAGTCTGCTGCTGTTCTCCAGGTGCGCGATTGCGCTCCGGTATAATCCGTCCCTCTTTTCTTACGCGTTAGCCCTCCGTGGAACTCGCCAAATCTTACGAACCTGCTGAAATCGAGCAGCGCTGGTATCCCCTGTGGGAATCACGCGGTTATTTCAAAGCCGGCACTGACACCACCAAGACCAACAACTTCTGCATCCTGCTGCCGCCGCCCAACGTCACGGGCACGCTGCACATGGGTCACGGCTTCAACCAGACCATCATGGACGCGCTAACGCGTTACCACCGCATGCGCGGCGACAATACGCTGTGGCAGCCAGGCACCGACCACGCCGGCATCGCCACGCAAATCGTGGTGGAACGACAACTCGATGCAGAAGGCGTTTCGCGCCACGATCTCGGTCGCGAGAAATTCCTCGAACGCGTCTGGCAGTGGAAGGAATACTCCGGCAACACCATCACCCAGCAGATGCGCCGTCTCGGCACCTCCCCAGACTGGAGCCGCGAGCGCTTCACTATGGACGCCGGCCTGTCGAAGATCGTCACCGAAACTTTCGTGCGCCTCTACAACGAAGGCCTCATCTATCGCGGCAAGCGGCTGGTGAACTGGGACCCGGTGCTGGGCACCGCCGTTTCCGATCTCGAAGTGGTGAGCGAAGAAGAAGACGGTTTCATGTGGGAAATCCGCTATCCGCTCGCCGACGAAAATGGTAAAAGCGCAGGTTCATTGACTGTCGCCACCACGCGCCCCGAAACCATGCTGGGCGACACCGCCGTCATGGTTCACCCTGAAGATGCGCGCTACATGGACCTCATCGGCAAGATGGTCAAGCTACCGCTCACCGAGCGCGAGATTCCCGTCATCGCGGATTCTTATGTAGACCGCGAGTTCGGCACGGGTTGCGTCAAGGTCACGCCGGCGCACGACTTCAACGACTATGCCGTTGGTCATCGCCACGAATTGCCGCTCATCAGCGTGCTCACACTGGACGCAAAGATCAACGACAACGCGCCGGCGCAATATCGCGGACTCGATCGTTTCGAAGCGCGCAAGAAAATCGTCGCCGATCTCGAAGCGCTCGGCCTGCTGGTCAGCGTCAAACCACACAAGCTGCAAGTGCCGCGTGGTGATCGCACCAATACCGTCATCGAGCCCATGCTCACCGATCAATGGTTCGTCGCCATGAGCAAATCGGGCGCGAACGGCAAGTCCATCACCGAACAAGCGCTGGAGTGCGTGGCCTCGGGCGAGATCAAATTCGTGCCGGAAAACTGGGTGAACACCTACAACCAGTGGCTCAACAACATTCAGGACTGGTGCATCTCGCGCCAGCTCTGGTGGGGACACCAGATTCCGGCCTGGTACGACGAGGCCGGCAATTTCTATGTCGCCCACGACGAAGCAGAAGCCCAGGCGCAAGCGAAAGCGCGCGGCTATACCGGCGCACTCAAGCGCGACCCCGACGTCCTCGACACCTGGTATTCCTCCGCGCTGTGGCCCTTCTCCACGCTGGACTGGACGCCCGAGTATCCGGCCAAGGCCAACCCCATGCTGGATTTGTATCTGCCATCGTCGGTGCTGGTCACCGGCTTCGACATCATCTTCTTCTGGGTGGCGCGCATGGTGATGATGACCAAGCACATCACCGGAAAAATCCCCTTCAAGCACGTCTATGTGCACGGCCTCATCCGCGACGCGGAAGGCCAGAAGATGTCCAAATCCAAGGGCAATGTGCTGGACCCCATCGACCTCATCGACGGCATCGCGCTCGACGATCTGGTGAAGAAGCGCACCACCGGCCTGATGAATCCCAAGCAGGCCGAGAAGATCGAGAAACGCACCCGCAAAGAATTCCCCAATGGCATACCCGGCTTCGGCACCGATGCGCTGCGCTTCACTTTCGCCTCGCTCGCCTCGCCCGGCCGTGACATCAAATTCGACCTCGCGCGCTGCGAGGGCTATCGCAATTTCTGCAACAAGCTGTGGAACGCCACCCGCTTCGTGCTGATGAACTGCGAGGGCAAGGACTGCGGTCTGGAAGACCACGACGCCTCGGCTTGCTCCGGCGCTTATCTGGACTTCTCGCAAGCCGACCGCTGGATCGTCAGCCGCCTGCAAAGCGCCGAAGCCGACGTGGCGCAGCACTACGCCGACTACCGCTTCGATCTGCTGGCGCGCGCGATTTACGAACTGGTGTGGGACGAATACTGCGACTGGTATGTCGAGCTCGCCAAGGTGCAATTGCAAAACGGCAGTGAAGCCCAGCAACGCGCCACGCGCCGCACCCTGGTGCGCGTGCTGGAAACCATCCTGCGCCTGGCGCATCCGCTCATCCCCTTCATCACCGAAGAGTTGTGGCAAACCGTCGGTCCCATCGCCGCGCGCAAAGGCGAAAGCATCATGCTGCAAGCCTATCCACAAGCCGAACCGTCGCGCATCGACGAGAAGGCCGAGGCCTGGGTCGCGGGCCTGAAGGAGATGATCAACGCCTGCCGCAGTCTGCGCGGTGAAATGAACATCTCCCCCGCCGTGAAAGTGCCACTGCTCGCCGCGGGTGGCGTCGCCGCCATCAACGCCGCCGCGCCCTATCTCGCCGCACTCGCCAAGCTCTCCGAAGTCACTGCCACCGGGGCCGATCTGCCCGACAGCGATGCGCCCGTCGCCATGGTCGGCGAGTTCAAGCTGATGCTGAAAATCGAGATCGACGTGGCTGCGGAACGCGAGCGGGTCAAAAAGGAAATTGCTCGTGTCGACGGCGAGATTATCAAAGCACAAAACAAGCTAGGCAACGCCAGCTTCGTCGACCGCGCCCCCGCCACCGTGGTGGTGCAGGAGCAGGAACGTTTGGCGAATTTTGTATCGCTGGTGGAGAAGCTGCGCGCGCAGTTGGGGCGCTTGGGTTAAAGGTTTGCCGTGTGTTTCCTTTATCGTTGCAGCCGTCCGGCACGCCTCCGGCTGCGCGGCCTCAAGCGAGTGACCAATCTGCTCAGAGAATATGGCATTGCTGGGAAACTGGGACGCGACATGTGTCGAGGTTGCTAAACATTCTGATGACCGGCACAATCTAAACAACCCTTATAGTTGCATGCCACCAGCCGATGATATTTTTTGATTTCGATTGGGATGCAAAGAAGGTACGCGCCAATCTCAAGAAACATCAGGTGTCGTTCCGCCTGGCTACGGCGGTGTTTAATGACCCACTGGCAGTGACGATTTTCGATGAAGAACACAGCGATAACGAGGAGCGCTGGGTGACGATAGGACGTGTGCCGAATAGCACCGTGTTGGTGGTGGTGCACACGACAATCCAAGTCAGCAACACCGAGTTGCATATCCGCATTATTTCAGCGCGCCGCGCCGATCGCGAGGAAATGCGCAATTATGAACAGACACCGCGTTAGCGGCTAAAGGTGACAGCGATGAAGGATCATTACGATTTCAGCAAGGGAGTGCGCGGTAAGTTCTACCGAGCCGATGCGGTGTTTAGGTTGCCGGTCTATCTCGATGAGCAGGTGCAGTCTTACTTGACCGCCAAGGCCGATGCTAAAGGCGTCGAGCTCGCCGAACTGGTCAATGAGATGCTCAAGAAGGATATTGAGTTGATCGAGATGGCCAAGTAAGCAGCGCTAGCTAACCAGCACGACTTAGGGCCGCACTGCGGCCCTTCTGCCTTCAGAAACTACCACGCTGCGGGGCGGAGATTAATGGTTATGCCAAATCAATTCACCTTGACGCCGTCTCGCTGACCATGGCCAGCAACAAGCAGACTTCCCTGCAACCTGTCGAACACATCTCATCGCGCATCCTGATCCTGATCGCAATGATCGCAACATCGGGGTCAGGTCTTTCATTATCACATTCACTTCTTCGACGCTTCCTCTTACGCCTTCACCAGTCTGCTCACCGTCGTGTAATGCACGCCGAAGTACGTCGAGATAGCGGCCATAGTATGTTGCCGGATCAATAGGCCACGGCAATCGCTTCATCGTGCTGGGGACGGGCTATAGTTTTTGGGATCTAGCAGGGTGGAGGTGATAATGAAAAACTGCCCCGAATGTCTGACCCGAACACGGAAGCCGAGCGACGTCTGGCGAAGGACGCTGGATTCCCGATTGCGCGGGAATGACCATCAAGAAAAATCTGCGTTCATCCGCGAAATCTGCGGCAGAAAACACCGCTCGACGCCACCGCGTCCAAGTTCTAAGCTTCACACTTGCCACCGCCTTCCACCCGCCCAAATGAAACACGCTTTACGCGCCTTGTCGCAGCGTAATTTCCGCCTCTACTTCGTGGGCCAGGGCGCCTCGCTGGTCGGCACATGGATGCAGCAACTGGCGCTTTCCTGGCTGGTTTATCGCCTGACCGGCTCGCCGTTTATGTTGGGCCTGACCAATTTTGTTGGGCAAATTCCCATCCTGTTTCTCGCGCCTTTCGGCGGCGTGTGGTCGGACCGAATCGATCGGCGGCGTGCGATGTTGCTGACGCAGGCCTTGTCGCTGGCGCAAGCGGCGACGCTGACCGTGCTGGCTTTCGGCGGCTGGATCGAAGTCTGGCATTTGCTCTGCGCCGCCGCGTTCATCGGCGTGGTGAATGCGTTCGACGCGCCCTTGCGTCAATCATTTTTGCTGGAATTGGTGGGCTCGCGCGAGCAATTGCCCAATGCCATCGCGCTCAATTCGCTGATGATGCACAGCTCGCGGCTGATCGGCCCGACGCTGGCGGGCTTGATGCTGGCGCTGACCAGCGAAGCCTGGTGCTTCCTCATCAACGCTCTCTCGTACCTCGCTGTGCTGGCTTCCCTCTTGGCCATGCATCTGGCCCCGACGGCGCCACACAAGCAAACGCATCATTGGCTGGCTGGCTTGATTGAAGCCTTGCGCTTCGCTTTCGGTTTTGGGCCGACCCGGCTCTTGCTGGGGCTGGTGGCTTTGATGAGCTTTGTCGCCACGCCCTACTCCACGCTGCTGCCGGTTTTCGCGCGCGACATTCTCGGCGGCGGCGCGCATACCTTGGGCTGGTTGGTTGCCAGTGCCGGCGCGGGTGCTGTCATCGGTGTGGTGTTTCTCGCCTTGCGGCGCGGCACGGCGGGCCTGGAGCGCGTTATCGCAGCGGCAGCGCTATTGAGCGGTGTGGGCTTGCTGCTTTTTTCGCGTTCTCAAAGTCTGTGGCTGTCACTCTTGCTGCTGCCGCTGATCGGTTTCGGCACCATGTCGGTGGCGGCCTCGGTAAATACGCTGATACAGCTCATCGCCTCCGACGCCATGCGCGGCCGGCTGGTGAGCCTGCAGGTGACGGCCTTCCTCGGCGTGATGCCTCTAGGTGCTTTGGCTTTCGGCTGGCTCGCCGAGCATATCGGGGCACCAAACACGGTCAGCGTGGGTGGGGTACTGTGTCTGCTGGGGGCGGTGTGGTTTGCGTCGCGGCTAAAGGTCTTGCGCCCATTGCTGATGCCCCATCACGCCGCTAACTGAAGCGCGGGTTACTTACGCTGGATGAAAAACTCGAACTCTCTCTCCTTCTCCTTCTCCCTCTCATTCTCACTGAACGAAAGCAATTCATTGCCGGTCTGACGGGCGAAGGCCTGGAAGTCTTTGACGGAGCCGGGATCTGTGGCGACCAGACGCAAAATCTGGCCGCTGCTCATGTCGGCCAGCGCTTTCTTGGCGCGCAATATCGGCAGCGGGCAATTCAATCCGCGAGCGTCCAGATCCTTGTCGAAATTCATGTGCTGTCCTCGAATGCAGTCAGGCGAAAGAGTGCGATTTTAGCATTTGCGCTGTTTCAAGCCGCAGCCGTCTTGTGCCGTAATACACTACGCTCAAAATCGCAACACCAACGAGGTTTTCAACTATGGAATACCCCACTATTGACGCCCAAATATCCCCGGAAGGTCGCATGGAAGTACTCACCCGGGCCGAAGTCACCAAGCTGCTCGACAACAGCCATGGCGGCTTGTACAACATGTTTCGCAGTTGCGCGCTGGCGGTACTCAACTGCGGCAACTCCATGGACGACGCCAAAGAATTGCTGGAGCGCTACAAATCTTTCGACATCAGCATTGTTCAGCGCGAGCGCGGCATCAAGCTGGATGTGAAAGGCGCGCCGGCCAGCGCCTTTGTCGATGGCAAGATGATTAAGGGTATCCACGAACATCTCTTCGCCGTGCTGCGCGACGTGATCCATGTCAGCAACGAAATCAACGGTAACGCTAAATTCAATCTCACGACGTCGGAGGGGCTGACCGACGCGGTGTTCGACATCCTCCGCAACGCCGGCATCTTGCGGCCCATGAACAAACCCAATGTGGTGGTGTGCTGGGGCGGCCATGCCATCTCGCGCGAGGAATACGATTACACCAAGAATGTCGGCTACGAGCTGGGCCTGCGTGGGCTGGATATCTGCACCGGCTGCGGTCCCGGCGCCATGAAAGGCCCCATGAAGGGCGCCGCCATCGCGCACGCCAAGCAGCGCATCAACGACGGACGCTATTTGGGCTTCACCGAGCCGGGCGTCATCGCGGCCGAAGCGCCCAACCCCATCGTGAACGATCTGGTCATCTTGCCGGATATCGAAAAACGGCTTGAGGCTTTCGTGCGCGCCGGTCACGGCATCGTGGTATTTCCCGGCGGCGTCGGCACCGCCGAAGAGATTCTTTATCTCCTGGGCATTTTGCTGCATCCGGCCAACGCCGACATGCCCTTCCCGCTCATCTTCACCGGCCCGAGAATCGCCCAGGATTATTTCGCGCAAATCGATCAATTCATCGGCGAAACACTGGGCCCCGAGGCGCAATCGCGCTACCGTATTATCATTGACGATCCGGCCGCCGCCGCGCGTGAAATGCAAGTCGGCGTCAGTGCTGTGCGCGAATTCCGCAAAGCCAAAGGCGACGCCTACTACTTCAATTGGCTGCTGAAAATCGACCACGAGTTCCAGAAGCCCTTCGCGCCCACCCATGCGGCGATGCGTAATCTGCGGCTGCACCGCAAGCAGCCCAGCCATCAGCTCGCCGCCATGCTGCGCCGGGCTTTCTCGGGCGTCGTCGCCGGCAACGTCAAGGAGCACGGCATCCGCGCCATAGAGAAGCACGGTCCCTTCGAGATTCATGGCGATGCGGAAATTCTCGGGCCGATGGATGCGCTGCTGGCTTCCTTCGTGGCCCAGCGGCGTATGAAGCTGCCGGGCGCCGAGTACCGTCCCTGCTATCGTCTCATCGCCGGCGAGCCTGCCTGAGCGCGCTCGTCAGTAGGGTGGGCAGCTTCGCTGCCCACGCGTTGTATTGACCGAACCGACAAACGCGTGGGCAGCAAAGCTGCCCACCCTACGCGGAACCTGGCGTTTTTCTAAGTCAGCTGCCGTTACTGGCGGGCGCACCCGCCGCGCCCTTGGCTCTCTGGATCAGCTCAGCGAGTTGCTTCTTTTGGCTGTCGTCGAGCTTGTCGATGCTGCGCTTCCACCTGTAAGAGCGATAGTTGGCCTGCACGTACTGCCAACCAAACGGCCCGAACGCATCGACATCCGCTTTGAGCTTGGGCATCGCGCTCAAGACCGATTTGAACTGCTCCCAGGGCAAGCGCTGCAAATCCTTTTCGATCTCCTCGCTGCTGGGCGCTGCGTTGGTGTTGTCGGTCTGTTTAGGCTCGGCGACGATGGCGGACGCTGCCCCTTCTTCCGCGTAACTCATGGCAACACATAACACCAGCATCAAGGCGCCGACCAGCCCGGTCATGCCGTTCGCTCTCGTCGAAACCGTCGAAACATCCCCCATCCAACGCTCCAGTTCGGTTGTCGCTTGCGGCAGTTTACTCGCATCGGCTGGCAGCCTTCAATCGCCGCTGGCGAGGGCGGATGTCCTTGTTTGCACGGTCTCGCCCTGTGGCCGCCGGCTTGCTATCATTCCACCACCCCCATCACACCAGCGAGAGTGAACATATGAAACTCCAACATGCATTGCGCAGCCTACTGCTATTCGCTACCGGCTTCATGTTGCTCAACCAGGCGCAGGCCGCCGCGCCCATGGTCAAGACGCAAGCGCCCGGCTATTACCGCATGATGCTGGGCGACATCGAAGTCACCGCTCTGCTCGACGGCACCGTAGCCCTGAATGCCAAGCAGCTCTTCACCCACACGCCGGCAGAAAAAATCGACCAAGCCCTGGCGCTAGCCTATGACAAAGAGCCAGTCGAAACCTCGGTCAATGGCTTCCTGGTCAACACCGGCAACAAGCTGGTGCTCATCGATACCGGCGCCGGTAATCTCTTCGGCCCTACGCTCGGTAGTCTCGTTGCCAACCTGAAAGCGGCCGGCTACCAGCCCGAGCAGGTTGATGAAATTTACATTACCCACATGCATCCTGATCACGTCGGTGGACTGATGGCCGGCGATAAGCTGGCCTTCCCCAACGCCATCGTGCGCGCCGACAAGCATGATGTCGATTACTGGCTGGACGAAGCCAACATGGCCAAGGTCCCGCCGGAAGCGCAACGCTTCTTCCAAGGGGCAATCACCTCGCTCAAACCCTATGTCGATGCCGGTAAACTCAAGGCCTTCGAAGGCGACACCGACTTGGTGCCCGGCGTCCGCGCCATCGCCCGCTACGGCCACACGCCAGGCCACACCGCTTACATGATCGAAAGCCGGGGCGAGAAAATGCTGGCGTGGGGTGACCTCGTGCATGTTTCCGCGCTGCAATTCAACGACCCCAATGCCGTCATCCGCTTCGACGTTGACACCAAGGCTGGCGCCGCCCAGCGCAACGTCAGCTATACCGAAGCCGCCAAGCAAAATTACTGGATCGCCGCAGCCCACAATTCCTTCCCCGGCATTGGCCACGTAAAGGCCGTGAAGAAGGGCTATACGTGGGTGTCGACGAACTACAAGGCGATACGCTGAAACCCTAAAACAGTTAAGCGGCAATCTCTGGAATTATCGCCTCCGTAGTGAACGCCGTCGGGCGCAGGAGACAAGAGCAAGCCGTCATACAGGGTTAACCCAGATGTAATTAACTGTTTCTCGCAGCCCAATTACTATTTTGCGCCGTTGAGTCGATTGTTGTTGACGACGATGTATTGCTTTAGGAATATACGCACGGCGTGGAAATAAAAGGGGTCGCCAGCACTGCTCAGGGCAATTTCCATTGCTACCCTAGCAAAACCAATAACCTAATCATTGAGTAGATCACGTGAAATCAAAATTTATGGCAGGTTTGATGGTCGCCGCTTTTTCCGCTCTGACGGCACAGTCCGCGCTGGCTGATTGGCCCAGTAACCCTCAATTCGTATTCACCGATATTCCGATCAGCATCGCGATCGCTCCTCCCGGCCCGGTGATTATCCTGATCCCCGGCACGGAGTCGATTCAAGGCGGCCCGAACCCGGCACTCGGCGTTCTTGGTACCAGCGGGACGTCCTACATGATCAGTACCTTGCTCGACAAAAACAACAACCCGGCTGGCCGCCAGTTCAGCTCCTGCGTCGGCATAGCGACGGGCGCCGCCATCGAAAACGAAACACCTGGTCAAATCAGAGTGTGCGACCAGACCGTGAATATCTTCGGCCAGGGCGAGATTATGTACCACGGCCTGTTAAGCGATAACCTGACCAAGCAGACCTTTGCCATTACTGGCGGCACCGGCAAGTTCCGCAACGCCACCGGCCAAGTCACGGTTACCGAACCTGTGGGGCATGTGCATCAAATTTCGGTTTACCTTTGGCAGTAGGATAGGCCTAGGCGCGACAGTGCCTAGAGACGGGCAGCTTAGGCTGCCCGTTTTTTTGCGTCTGGCGAATCGCACAGGCCGGACACGACGCTTCGCTCACTGGCGGTTATGACAAGGCGACGAGCGTCAGGGCGATGGCGGCAGGCAGCGCCTGCACAAAGAGTATCTTGCGACTGGCGGTCGCCGCGCCATACAGCCCAGCGATCAACACGCAGCTTAGGAAAAACACCTTTACGCCAGTGCCATCTACACCAAGACTCAAACCCCAGAACAACCCCGCAGCAAGGAAGCCGTTGTACAACCCTTGATTGGCGGCGAGCACTTTGGAAGCGCTTGCTGCCGCTTGTGTTTGCTTGAACGCACGCAAGCCCGCTGGCTTGTCCCAGAGAAACATTTCGAGCACAAGGATGTAGACATGCAGAAGAGCGACGAGACCGACGACTATGTTGGCAATGGTGGGCAAGGCATTCTCCTTGGTCACTACAGCTAAAATCGCGACGCTTGTGGCGCACGGAAGTGGAAGATCGCGGGTGAGGCAGAAAAAAGAGAATCGAGGAAACCGGGCAACCACGCTAGAGGTACGCAGGCGAATTTTCTACACACAACCTGAAAATATTCGACTCCGGTAACGATGGCATTTTTTAACGCCCCTTATGCTGCTTGGGACTACGCGCGAGCATTGAGGAGCGGTAGGCATCGCCCACAGTATGGACCGCAAGACCAGCTTCCTTAACTGCGGAAATCACTGAAGCAAACCGCTGAACCGTACATCCAAATTTTGACGGCGTTGCGCAGACGTCGTGCGTATAGAGGATTAGCCAGCCTCGCTCGTCTCGAGTCTGTTTGAGCAAAGCCTGGAGCTTGTGTGGATCGAGCGATTCATAAATGGGATTTGCTTTCAGCCGATTGAGGTCAATCGTCCCCGAGTTCACGCCGGGATCCACGGTGCGCAGCGTGTTAAAGCGTCGGCCGAAGAAGGTGAGCGCTCGGGTGTCATATTCGCCGCATGGAAAGGAGAAATGGCGGGCGCCCGTGAATTGCGTCAAATGCTGCTGGCTGCGGTTGAACTCATCCAAGAGCACTGATTTCGAGACGTTTGTGCACTCCTTATGCGAGTAGGTGTGGTTGCCAATCTCATGTCCCTCCTGATGCAATCGTTCGACGTCCGCTTGCGAGCAAACTTCGCCAACGGACTCGCCTGAAGTCAGCAAGCCGGGCGAAAGATAGAAAGTGCCTCGCCAACCATGCTCCACTAGCATCGGAGCTGCAGTGTCTGCGGCCGAGGCCAGGAAGTCGTCGAAGGTGAAGGAGACCATGCCCGATGGCGAGTCAACCACCGCATGCCGACGATGGAACCATTTGTATCGTCGTCGCAACACGGCGGCACGAATCCGGGCGACGAGCTTCATCGGCTCGCCCGAATAAAGTTACCTTGCCCGGAGAAAGGCAGTTGCACTGCGTATTGATCCATTGTCGATACGTCTAATTATTTTGAAGCAAGCCGTGGCCCGAATGACGGCCAAAGTGACGGGCCAATTTAAATTGTCTGTGAGCCGTCCCTACCCGTTCCTACACATATCCGCCTAGAATTTAACGCGAAATTTCCTCCTTAACAAGCATATCCGACACAACAAAAGCCTGGCATCGCCGGGTTTTTGTTGGCGCCAGGTCCGCTTACTTCAGATCTTTTTGACGCACGCCTTTGGCATAGTTCGTACGACCGACATGGAAGGCTTCGTCCGGTGCGTCGTCCGGCTTGATGTCGATGGTGCGCAGGAGGTTCTTGAAGCCGTCGATATCTTGCGCCGTGACGGGCGGCAGGTTGGGGAAGTCCGGATCAACACGCATGCGGCCGCCGTTGCCGCCGGTAGCGAACTGATAGAGCTTGAGCTGTTCCCACGGGTGGCCGCCGCTGGCCATGAGCGGGCCAACGCGGGCAACCATGGCGCCGAAAGCGGGGGCCAGGTAGCGCCAGTATAGCTTCATACCTTCGTCGTACTTGCCGGCCGACATGAGACGGAAGAAATCGGTGGCGTAGGGCTTCTCGGGCGACTGCAGGGCCTCAACGGTCCACGCGCCGCTCCACTGCTGGCCGTAGAGGCGGATGGCCATGGGCATGATGTTGAGCCAGAGTGCGCCAATCAGCATGCGGCTGTTGTAGCGCTGGAAAAGTTCGAACAACATAGCGGGGTCGAAGTCACCGACTTTCACTGCGATGATGTTGGGCAGATCGGCGAGCTTGTCGAAAGCCTCGTAGGGAATCTTGGCGGGGCTGAAGCGCTTGAAATTGTGCTTGCCGGCCATCCACAGGTAAATGCCCATGTTGGTGGCTTCAGAGTACTTGAGGCCGATCTTGTAGAGTTCTTCCTGGCTACCTTTGCTGGGCAGATCGAGCAGAAAGTGCTGGGCGCCGGCTTTTTCTGCGTGCTGGATGAGTGCCATGCTGTCGGCTTCGGAACCGGAGTGCGGTAGCGCGAAGGCGACGGACATTTTGCCCTTGGCTTCGTCGACGGCGATGTCGATGAAGCGCTTGTTTTCTTCCAGCGTGGTGCTGATGCCAGCGACCAACGTGGAGAAGAAGCCGTGCTCGATGCTCTTGCGCACGTCGAGGCGGATGCCTTCTTCGTCCAGCGTCTTGAGGTCGGGCGAGAAGGACGGCATCAAGACGTTTTCGAAGCCCTTGAAGTGCTCCTTGGCCCACTCTTTGCGATGCTTGCGATCAATCTTGCCCGGGGTCTGGCTCTTCGCTGCGGGGGCGGACGTGCTGGCCGCCGAGGCGTCGCGTAAGCGGCCGCCGACGCTGGCGTAAAGGGCGCCTGCACCTACCATTTTGGAAAAATCTCTGCGATCCATAGTAAACACTCCTTCGTTAATCGCTTCAACGCCGGCCAAGTCTGGCTGGCACCTAAATGCTCACCGTTTGGCATTGGGTTTGGCGCTAAGTTGGACTTAAGCCTATACCCTGCCGGGGTGTTGGGGAAAATCATCAATACGCTGGTCGGAAACCAGCATGGCCGAAGCATAGCCGAGAAAGCAGCGGATGTTGCGCTGTGCTAAAAAGATCAAGGGCTGTAGTAGTGATCGATTAGGGGGGCAACAGCGTCGTAACCCCCCAACAAAAAGCCCGGCGATGCCGGGCTTTTTGTTGGAACAAGGTCTGCTTAGACCAGATCTTTTTGACGCACACCTTTGGCATAGTTCGTACGACCGACGTGGAAAGCTTCGTCGGGCGCATCGTCTGGGGTGATCTCGAGGCCGCGCAGGAGGCCCTTGAAGCCGGCGATATCTTGCGGCGTGACCGGCGGCAGATCGGGGAAATCCGGATCAACACGCATGCGACCGCCATTGCCGCCGCTGGCGAACTGGTTGAGCTTGAGGTGTTCCCAGGGATGGCCACCGCTGGCCATAAGCGGACCGACGCGGCCCATCATGGCGCCGAAAGCGGGCGCCAGGTAGCGCCAGTAGAGTTTCATGCCTTCGTCGTACTTGCCGGCCGACATGAGACGGAAAAAGTCGGTGGCGTAGGGCTTCTCGGGCGATTGCAGGGCTTCGACGGTCCACGCACCGCTCCACTGTTGGCCGTAGGCGCGGATGGCCATCGGCATGATGTTGAGCCACAGGGCGCCAATCAGCATCTTGTCGTTATAGCGCTCGAAGAGTTCGAATAGCGTGGCGGGATCGAAGTCACCGACCTTCACCGCGATGATGTTCGGCAGAGCGGCCAGTTTGTCGAAAGCCTCGTAGGGGATCTTGGCGGGGCTGAAGCGCTTGAAGTTGTGCTTGCCGGCCATCCACAGGTAGATACCCATGTTGGTGGCTTCAGAGTACTTGAGGCCGACCTTGTACAGGTCTTCCTGGCTGCCTTCGTTGGGCAAGTCGAGCAGGAAGTGTTCCGCGCCGGCCTTCTCGGCGTGCTGGATAAGGTCCATGTTTTCAGCTTCGGAGGCAGCGTGCGGCAGCGCGAAGGCGACGGACATTTTGCCCTTGGCTTCGTCGACGGCGATGTCGATGAAGCGCTTGTTTTCTTCGATCGTGGTGCTGATGCCCGCGACCAGGGTCGAGAAGAAGCCATGCTCTATGCTCTTACGCACGTCGAGGCGGATGCCGTCTTCGTCCAGCGTCTTGAGGTCGGGCGAGAAGGACGGCATCAAGACGTTTTCGAAGCCCTTGAAATGCTCCTTGGCCCATTCGGTGCGATGCTGGCGGTCGACCTTGGCGGGTTTGCTATCTGTATTGCTCATATTCAACACTCCTTCGTTAATTGCCTAATTACCTTAGCGCCGGTAAGCCTGGCGACGCCTGAAACACCTTAGCGCGCCTGTCTGACCAAAATGGGGAAGACGAACCTGCCGACGTACTGGGAAAATTCATCGATACGCTGGCGGAAAACCAGCATGGCGCGAAGCATAGCCGAGAAAGCGGCGGATGTTGCGCTGTGCAAAAAAGATCAAGGGCTGTTAACCAATAGTTTCCGCTCTGACGCGAATTCGGTGAACCGCGTTAACAGACAGTGGGGTTCAAGAACGGAAAATCAAGCCCTCACGGCGACCAAAGCGGTCGCCGTGCCAAGGGAAAATCAGTGCGGGGCCATAGGAGGCATGGGGGGCATCTTTTGTGCGCCATCCCAATGCTCGGCAAGCTTGCCGCCTTCGATGCGGTACATGTCGAACCATGTCGAAGTGTACTTCTTGCTCGGGTCTTGCGGATCGGGATACTCGCGCACCATGCTCGTCACCACATAATCGCCTTCAGCGACCATGCTCACGAACGGCGTATGAGCGCGGGCCTCGATGGGCTTGGGTTTCATGAATTTGGAAAAACGCTCCACAAACGCCGCGCGACCAGTGGGGATGCTAGGGTTGTGCTGAATATAGCCTTCGGCCATGTACTTCTCGGCCAACTCCAGATGACCGCCTTCGAACACTTCGCGCACGAAGTCATAAACCAGTTTCTTGTTGGCGGCGAGCTTGGGGTCTGGGCTGGCCAGCATTTTTTGGTGATCGGCGTTGGGTGCAACGGCCACCTGGGCCAGCGCACTACCGATAAGAGCTAGCAATGCAACAACGGCAAGAATGAGGCGTTTCATTGTGAGGACCTTTCTCGCGCGGTGCGGTGAAACACGGCTTTGTGTCACCGCTAGGCGCATCAGCGTTGATTGGGGCTTTGCACCATAGCTCAACGGGATGATTAGGGCAACACACGCTAGCTAGCCCGCTGCGACTACCCTAAGGACGGGGCGCTGAGCGGTCGCTGCTCGACGAAATCAGCGCCTGTTTCAGCGCGGACTCGGAGATCCCCGGCGCGAACATGCGGATGAACTGCTGAGCATAGCCGCGCAAGAAGTTGCCTTTGCGTATTGCCAGTAAGGTGGTGTTGCCCTCGAAGAGGTGGTTGGCGTCTAGCAGTTTGAGACCCTGGTCCTTAGCCGGAAGGTAGGCCATGGAGGCGATGATGCCTATACCCAGGCCGACTTCGACATAAGTCTTGATCACATCTGCATCAATGGCGGTAAGCACCACATCGGGCTGCAGGCCTAGTTCGGTGAAGGCTTTGTCGATATGCGAGCGGCCGGTGAAGGCTTCTTCATAGGTAACGATTGGGTATTCGGCGATGGCTTCCAGGGTGAGCTGATCGAGCTGAGTAAGGGGATGGGCGGCCGGCACAATGACAGCGTGATGCCATGTGTAACAGGGGAAGGTCCACAGCTCTGGGTACTTGTCGAGCGCTTCGGTGGCGATGCCGATATCGGCGCGACCATGCGAGATCATCTCGGCGATCTGCACCGGCGTTCCTTGATGCAGGCCTAGTTGCACCTGCGGAAAGGTCTCGCGAAATCGCATGATGACTTTAGGCAAGGCGTAGCGTGCCTGTGTATGCGTGGTCGCCAGTTGCAAACTACCACTGTCGCTGTTGGAAAACTGCTCAGCGATCTGCTTCAGATTGTTGGTATCCGTGAGTACGCGCTCGACCACATCGATCATGTGCTTGCCTGGTTCGGTGAGGCCCAGCAGGCGCTTGCCCCGGCGCACGAAAATCTCCACGCCGAGTTCGTCTTCCAGATCCTTGATGGCGCGGCTCACGCCCGGTTGGGTCGCGAAAAGGCCGTGGGCAACTTCGGTGAGATTGAAGTTGCGACGTACGGCCTCGCGCACATAGCGCAGTTGCTGAATATTCATCCGGCCAGCTCGCTTTCCTGTTTTTTCTCTGCTGGAAAGACGCGTACGCTGATAGGCCGCACCAGCACTGCCTCGCCTTCCTTGAGATTGAGGTCGCGCAAGCGTTCACGACTGATGTCCGCTTCCACCAATTGGCCGTCGTCGAGCGTGAGTTCCAGTCGCGTATTCGGGCCAAGCGGAATAATGCGCGAGACTTTGGCAGGCAGGCCGCCGTTGCCCTCAAAACTTGCCGCTCCCTGGGGGCGAGAGACTTCGATCTCGTGCGGCCTTACATAGGCGATGGCCGTGTCGCCGTGATCCAACGTATGTTTATCCAGCCCCAGCGCGTGGTCGCCCACCTGCAAGGCGTCACCATGTACCCGTCCGCGGAACAGATTCACTGAACCGAGGAAGGAATATACGAAAGGCGTGTTGGGATGGTCATACACATCTTGCGGCGTGCCGATCTGTTCCACCTTGCCGTGATTTAGCACGACGATGCGGTCCGCCACTTCGAGCGCTTCCTCCTGGTCATGCGTGACGAAGATACTGGTAACGTGGAGCTCGTCGTGCAGGCGGCGCAGCCAGCGGCGCAGTTCCTTGCGCACCTTGGCATCAAGCGCGCCGAAGGGTTCGTCGAGCAGCAGGACCTTGGGTTCCACCGCCAATGCACGCGCCAACGCGATGCGCTGCCGTTGACCACCGGAAAGCTGCGAGGGATAGCGGTCGCCCAACCAGTCGAGTTGCACCAGATCGAGCAAGGCATGTACTTTCTTTTCGATGGTCGCATTGTCAAGCCGTTGCGCACGCGGCTTGACGCGCAAGCCGAAGGCAACGTTCTCGAAGACCGTCATGTGGCGAAACAAGGCGTAGTGCTGGAACACGAAGCCCACTTGGCGTTCGCGCACCGTCTGGTCCGAGGCATCCTCACCCGCAAGAACGACGGAACCGCTGTCGGGCACTTCCAGGCCGGCGATGATGCGCAGTAAGGTGGTTTTTCCGCAGCCTGAGGGGCCGAGCAGTGCAGTCAGTTCGCCGCTGGGGAAATCCAGCGAGACTTGGTCTAGTGCGACAAAGTTGCCGAAGCGCTTGGCGATATTGGTGACGGAAATACTCATGGCTGTACCTGTTCCGGCGAAAGTTCGATCAGTTCTTGGCGGGTCTTCCATTCCAGCGTTGTCTTCAATACCAGGGTGACAAGCGCAAGCAGTGCCAGCAGCGACGCCACAGCAAAGGCGGCGACGAAGTTGTATTCGTTGTAGAGAATTTCCACATGCAGCGGCATGGTGTTGGTCATCCCACGGATGTGGCCAGAAACAACCGACACCGCGCCGAATTCGCCCATAGCGCGGGCGTTACAGAGAATCACCCCATAGAGCAAACCCCACTTGATATTCGGCAACGTCACATGCCAGAAGGTCTGCCAACCTGACGCACCCAGCACCAGCGCCGCCTCTTCCTCTTCAGTTCCTTGCGCCTGCATGAGCGGAATTAGCTCGCGTGCGACAAATGGAAAAGTCACAAAAATGGTGGCGAGCACGATGCCCGGCACGGCGAAGATGATTTTGATGTCATGCTCGGAAAGCCATGGCCCCAACCAGCCTTGCAAGCCGAATATCAGCACATAGATCAGACCCGAGATCACGGGCGAGACCGAGAATGGCAGATCAATCAGCGTGAGCAGTATCTGTTTGCCGCGAAACTCGAACTTGGCGATAGTCCACGAAGCCGCGATACCGAAGATCAGATTCAAGGGCACGGCGATGGCCGCTACGGTGAGTGTGAGTTGGATGGCAGACCAAGCATCCGGCTCAACCAAAGCGTTGAAATAAGCCTGCCAACCCTTGCGCAGCGCTTCAGCGAACACCGCGACAACCGGCACGAAGAGCATCACGCCGAGGAAGATCAGGGAAACCGCGATTAGCAGCGTTCTTACAAGAGGGCTCTCCGTGGTAGCTGCGCGCGCGGCAGAAGGAACGCTGCGTTTCATTGCAATAGTGGCGGCCATGTCACGCCACCTTACTGCCGCGCCGCTGGGCCCAGGCCTGCAAGGCGTTGATGACGAGCAACAGGCAGAACGACGCTGTTAGCATCACCACCGCGATGGCAGTAGCGCCGACGTAGTCGTACTGCTCAAGCTTGGTGATGATGAGCAACGGCGTAATTTCCGATACGAATGGAATGTTGCCGGCAATGAAAATCACTGAGCCGTATTCCCCCAGCGCCCGGGCGAAGGACAGCGCAAAGCCAGTGACGACGGCGGGTAGCACGTCGGGCAGGATCACGCGCTGAAAAGTCTGCCAGCGCGTCGCCCCCAGACTGGCCGCCGCTTCTTCCGCTTCCCGCTCGAAATCTGCCAGCACCGGCTGCACGGTGCGCACGACGAAAGGCAGACCGATGAAGGTGAGTGCCACCAGCACCCCGAGAGGCGTGAATGCCACCTTAATGCCGAGCGGCACCAAGTATTGGCCGAGCCAGCCATTGGGCGCATACACCGCCGTCAGGGCCACGCCCGCGACAGCCGTAGGAAGCGCGAAGGGCATATCCACCAGCGCGTCGATAATGCGCTTACCGGTAAATTCATAGCGCACCAACACCCACGCCACCATGAAGCCGAATACCGTGTTGATGACAGCCGCTAAAAACGAGGCACCGAAACTTAAACGATACGACGCGACCACACGGTCAGTGGTGACGGTTTCCCAAAACACCGGCCAGCTGAGCGAGGCCGTCTTGATGAAGGCCGCGGAGAGCGGGATGAGGACGATGAGGCCAAGATAGAACAGCGTAAAACCGAGTGCGAGATTAAAGCCCGGGATGACGCTGCGGCGCCGGAGTAGAAACTGCATGGGTTATTTCTTCACGTATATTTGGTCGAACAAGGCACCGTCATCGAAGTGTGTCTTCTGGGCTTTTTGCCAGCCGCCAAAAACGTCGTCGATCGTAAAGAGCTGCAGCGACTTGAACTGCGCGGCGTATTTTTTCAGCGCCGTTTCCGAACGCGGACGCATGTAATGCCGCGCGGCGATCTCCTGGCCTTCTTCCGAATAGAGATACTCGAGATAGGCTTGCGCCTGCTTGCGCGTGCCGTGTTTGTCCACAACCTTGTCGACCACCGAAACGGGCGGCTCGGCAAGGATACTGATGGAGGGATACACGACATCGAACTGGTCGGCGCCGAGTTCCTTCGTAATCAGCAACACCTCGTTTTCGAAAGTCACCAGCACATCGCCGATGGCGCGCTGGGTAAACGTAGTCGTCGCGGCGCGCCCGCCGCCGTCAAGAATCGGTACATTGCGGAACAACTGACCGACGAACTCACGCGCCTGGGTTTCACTGCCGCCTTTCTTCAACGCATAGCCCCAGGCCGCCAGATAGGTATAACGGCCGTTGCCCGTCACTTTAGGGTTGGGCACAATCACCTGGATGCCGGGCTTCACCAGATCGTCCCAGTCGCGGATATTTTTCGGGTTGCCCTTGCGCACAAGAAAAATCTGCGTGGAGGTGTAGGGCGCGCTGTTATGCGGCAGACGCTTGATCCAATCCACCGGCACCAGGCCGCCACGTTGCGCCAAGAGATCGATGTCGTTGGTTTGGTTCATGGTGACTACATCGGCCTCGAGACCGGCCGTGACCGACAAGGCCTGCTTGCTGGATCCGCCATGCGACTGGTTGATGGTGACCGTCTCGCCCGTCTTGGCTTTCCAGTATTTGACGAAGGCTAGGTTGTAGTCCTTGTAGAACTCGCGGGCAACATCATAGGAAACGTTAAGCAGTGCTGTGTCCGCCTGCGCCTGCAATGCGACCAAAGACAATGCCGCCGTAGCGGCCACGCGCAAGGCGCGCCGTGTCAAAGAAATCATGATTCCTCCAAGTTTAATTCGCGCAGCGCTCAGCGGTATGGCTTGGGCGGTATGCGCAAGGTTGTACATTGTGAACACGGAAAAAATACACGAAAAGGAATATTAATTTCTTTCTATATCACGATAAGTAATAAAGCCTGCCATCACGTCAC
>JAYUNL010000010.1:0-7701 GCA_043761745.1 Rhodocyclaceae bacterium | reverse complement strand
ACCGTTATCCACCGCGCACCCCTTTGCCCACAAGCTCCACAGACCGCAAACCAAAAACCATTTTATAAATATTCAAAAGCAAAAAACAGAACATACAAGGGGACTTCCGACCGTAGGGAGTGCAGAGCCTTCGGGGCGTATCCGCGGCAAAGCCTTACCCTACTCGCCGTCGATATCCGGCATATCGTGATGCAGCTTCACCGGCTGGCGTTTCTTGCGCAGGCGCAGGTTGAGCATTTCCACCGTCACCGAGAAGGCCATGGCGAAATAGATGTAGCCCTTGGGTATGTGCATGCCCAGGCCCTCGCCGAGTAGTGCGACACCAATCAGAATCAGGAACGACAGCGCCAGCATCTTAATGGTCGGGTGAGTATCGACGAAATCACCGATAGGCTTGGCGGCGAACATCATGACGATGACGGCCGCGACAATCGCCAGCACCATCACCGGGATGTGATTCGCCATCCCCACGGCGGTGATGACGGAGTCCAGCGAAAACACGATGTCGATGAGCGCGATCTGTATCAGCGTGCTGAAAAACTTCGCATGCTTGGGCGCGGCGTTCGGATCATCATCATCTTCACCTTCAAGCGCATTGTGAATTTCCATCACGGCCTTGACCAGCAAAAACAGGCCGCCGCCCAGCAGAATCAGATCGCGCCCGGAAACCTCCTGCGCGAACAGCGAAAACAAAGGCGCCGTCAGCCGCATCATCCAAGCCAGCGAAAGCAGCAGCGCGATGCGTGTGAGCATCGCCAATCCCAGCCCGAAGACGCGCCCCTTCTGGCGCTGCTCAGGCGGCAGACGACCGACGAGGATGGAAATGAAAATGATGTTATCCACGCCCAACACAATCTCCAGCGCCGCCAGGGTAAAGAGGGCGACCCAGGCTTCGGGGGACGTGATCCAATCCATGCTTGCTCCCGTGAGGAAATGAAAACGGCAAGCGGATTCGCTCGCCGGGGCGCAAGAGTACCAGTTGATGAAATGGCTGGCTACTGACGCGGCCGCAATACCGCCCACCTGAGTGCGGCCCCACCGAGCAGCTCGGTGGTCTGCAGCCATATCGCAATGCAGCCTATCAATTCCATCAGAATTTCTCCGGCCGCAGCACGTCGACGTCACTGCGGTAGAGAATCATCGCGTAGTTGTCGTAGTAATGCACCTGCAAGTGCGCGGCGATGCGCTCCGCCACCGCTGACTCGCACACCACTTCCAGCCGAATATTCGCGCTGGCCTCCCAGGCCGCATTGCGCACGCCGCGCGAGCCTTGACCGCGTGCTTCGCTCACCGTGTAGCCATGGGCGCCGAGCGTCATGATGTCCGCGGTCAGGCGACGCTCCAGGCGCGCCTCGCAGATCACCGTCAGCAGCTTGCGTTTTCCGGTAGTCACGACGCGCCTCCCAGTTTATGCAGGCTGACGGCCAGCCAGTAATAGATCGGGATGCCAACCAGCAGATTGAACGGAAATGTCACGCCCAGCGACGCGCCAATGGAAAGCGCCGGATTGGCCTCCGGCACGGCGGTGCGCATGGCGGCAGGCGCGGCGATGTAGGAGGCGCTGGCATACAGTATCGCCAGCAAGGTGGTGCCGCCGATGGACAGACCGATCGCCCGGCCGGTGACGGCGCCCAGCACGCCGGCCACCAGTGGCGTAATCAGCGCGAAACTCAGGAGAAAGACACCGACCCGACGCAGGTCACCCAGGCGCCCCGCCGCTACCAGGCCCATTTCGAGCAGAAACAGCGCCAGCACACCCTTGAAAGGATCGACAAACAGCGGCGAGATGGACTTGATGCCGTCCGCCCCGGCATAGGCGCCGATAAGCAGACCGCCGCCGAGCAGGAAGATGCTCTTGCCCAGGAACACTTCCCGCAGCAACTCACGATTGCCAAGCGCGCCCTGGCCGTTGCGTGCCTCGGCGGCGGAGCGTCGCGCCAGCACCACGCCGAGCAGCAAGGCAGGAAATTCGAGCAAGGCCAGGAAGGCTACCATGTAGCCTTCATAGGGAACACCCAGTCGCGTGAGATAACTGGTGCCGACGGCGAAGGTGACGACGCTCACCGAGCCATAGTGGGCAGCGATAGACGCCGCATCGGCGCGCGAGAAATGGCCCAGCCTGCGCAGCACGGCGAAGGCGGCGAGCGGAATGATCAAGGCGACGGCGACTGCCGCCGCCGCCTGTGGCAGCACATCAATGAGGGGATGGCGAGCCAGTTCCACGCCACCTTTGAGGCCGATAGCGAGCAGCAGGTAGATCGATAGCGTGTCGTAGAGCGCCGTCGGCAGTTTGAGATCGGCCCGCGCCAGTCCGGCCGCCAACCCCAGCACGAAAAACAATACGACCGGCTCAAGCGGCATGGGCAGTCACACCGTCGTTGGGCTGACTGCTGACGCTCTGCAAGCGGGTTTGAATATCTTCGGCCAGCCGTAGCGCTTCCGCCACACTGGCCGCACGACAGGTGTAGTGCCCCATTTTGCGACCGCGCCGCGCCTCACGCTTGCCGTACAGCCACAGCCGCGTGTCGGGACTGGCCAGCACATATTCCCAGGCGGGCGGGCGGCCGTCGCGCCACAGCTCACCCAGCAAGTTCACCATGGCGAAGGCCGAGTGATGACGCGTCTCGCCCAGCGGCAGGCCGCACAGCGCACGCACCTGCTGCTCGAACTGCGAGCTAATCGCGGCATCCAATGTCCAGTGGCCGCTGTTATGCGGACGCGGCGCCAGTTCATTGACGAGCAGGCGGCCGTCGCGCGCCACGAAAAATTCCACTGCCATCACGCCAACGTAGTTCAAGGCCATGGCGATCTGTTCGGCAATCTCGGCAGCGCGCTGCGCCAGCCGCGCGTCAATACGTGCTGGCGCCAGCGACATATCGAGGATGCCGTTGCGATGACGATTCTCCGTGGCGGCATAGCGGCGCACTTCGCCATCGTGGCCGCGCGCCAGAATGATGGAAATCTCGCAGGCCAGCTCGATGCGCTCTTCCAGCACGCAACGGCCGCCGCCGATTTCCTGGTAAGCGCGCCTCACGCCCGTCGCAGCGTCCAGCACTGACTGACCTTTGCCGTCGTAACCCAGGCGCGCCGATTTGAGCACAGCCGGCGTGCCGATCCAGGGCAGCGCGGCGTGAATATCGGCCTCGGATTCAATGGCGGCGAAGCGCGCCGTCGCGAAACCGGCATCGCGCAAAAAACTTTTCTCGCGCACACGATCCTGGATGATGGCGACGGCCTCAGCCGCCGGCCGCACCGGGAGATAACGGGCGAGATGGGCCAGACTCGCCGCCGGAACATTCTCGAACTCCGTGGTGACAGCCGCGCAGCGTCGCGCCATGCTGGTCAGCGCCGCCTCGTCGTCATAGGCACAAGCCAGATGTTCGTGAGCAACGTGCGAGGCCGGACACGATGCATCCGGCTCCAGCAGCAGCACGCGATAGCCCATATGTCGCGCGGCTGTGGCGAACAAAGCGCCCAACTGACCGCCGCCGATGAGGCCCAGCGTCGCGCCGGGCAGGATGGCGTTCATGGAAACTCCGGCAGGCGCATGTCCAGCGCCATCTGGGTTTGCGCCGCGCGAAAGCGATCGAGCGCATGCGCCACCTCGGCATGATCGCGCGCCAACAGCGCGGCGGCGAACAAACCGGCGTTGGCGGCGCCCGCCTCCCCAATGGCGAAAGTAGCGACCGGCACGCCCTTGGGCATCTGCACGATGGACAACAGCGAATCCATGCCCTTGAGATGGCGCGAAGGCACGGGGACGCCCAACACCGGCAGCGGCGTGATGGCCGCCAGCATTCCCGGCAGATGCGCCGCGCCGCCGGCGCCGGCAATGATGCAGACCAAGCCGCGCTCGGCAGCCGTGCTCGCATAGTCGTAGAGCAAGGCCGGCGTGCGATGGGCCGATACCACCCGCGCCTCATAGGGCACGCCCAGGCGCTGCAGGGATTCGACGGCATGGCGCATCACCTCCCAATCGCTCGCGCTGCCCATCACCACGCCGACCTTGGGCGGCACAGTGTGGTCGGGGACGGCAGAGGTAAATCCAGCATCGGAAGACATGGCGTGATCGCTTTTATGAAATGTGACGCCAGTCTAAGCGAGCCGTGACTGTTTAAAAAATCGAATATACTTGCTAAATACTTCGAAAAATCCGAACTATGTCCTCGCTCAACTACAAGCATCTGCATTACTTCTGGGTCGTCGTCAAAACAGGTGGCGTGGCGCGCGCCGGCGAGCGGCTGCATCTCACGCCGCAGACCATCAGTGGGCAAATGCGCCTGCTCGAAGAAGCGGTCGGCGAGCGGCTGTTCCGCCGCAGCGGTCGCAAACTGGAATTGACGGAAGCCGGCCGTCTGGTTGCCGATTATGCCGAAACCATCTTCAGTCTCGGCGAGGAGTTGCAAGGCGTACTGCGCCACAGCCCCGCCAACCGGCCGGTGCAGTTTCGCGTCGGCGTGGCGGAGATGGTGCCCAAGTCGGTGGCCTACCGGCTGCTGGAGCCAGCCATGCGCCTGCCCCAGCCGCTGCACCTAATCTGCCGCGAAAACCGCATGGACGCCCTGCTCGCCGATCTCGCCGTGCATAAACTCGACCTGGTGATTGCCGACCGGCCGATGCCCGCCAACATGCATGTGCGCGGCTTCAACCATCTGCTGGGCGAATGCGGACTGACATTTCTTGCTACCGCCAGCCTCGCGAAGCAGTTGCGCGGCGGTTTTCCCAAGCGCCTGCATGGCGCACCCATGCTGCTGCCGGGAGAGGATGTCGCGGTGCGGCCGCGCCTGATGCGCTGGCTGGAAGATCACGGCATTCAGCCGCGCATCATCGGCGAGTTCGACGACAGCGCACTGATGAAAGCCTTCGGTCAGGCCGGCGCCGGCGTGTTTCCGGTGCCGACAGTGATCGCCGACCATGTGCGCCGCCAATACAAAGTGGTCACGCTCGGCCGTAGCGAAGAGGTGACGGAACAAATTTACGCGATTTCAGCCGAACGCCGCATCAGCCACCCTGCCGTGGTGGCCATCAGCGAGGCGGCGAAGCGAGAGATGTTCGGCAGGAAGTAAACGGGAGGAACTTCAGTCCGCCGCAAAGACGTGCTTCACACGCAGTGTCTTACCTTCTTCAAGCAGCTTGATGAGACGATCAATGTTGGGATGCTTGCCCGGATTGAGGCGCGCATCCTCGGTGTGTTCGGCATAAAGTTCGAGGCCGGCCTTGGCGGCATCCGGCGTGATGGCGCCGTAGATCTGGCCGAGATGGTTGTAGACGGCCAACGAGCCGATCTGGCCCGACTTGTGTTCGAGGCTGGCAACAACTTCATCGCCGTCCAGCAGATTGAGGGCGGCGAGGTGTGCCACGCCGGGTAGTTTCTTCAGATTGTCCGCAAACGCCAAAATAAGATCCCTTTAACAAGTCCGTTATCAAATTCTCTTCGCCAGCTCCACGGCCTTGCCGATGTAGCTCCAGGGCGTCATCCCCAGCAGGCGTTGTTTTTCTGACTCGGGTATCGCCAAGCCGTGTATGAATGATTGCAAGGCCTCGCGCGTAATGCCTTTGCCCCGCGTGAGTTCCTTGAGTTGCTCGTAAGGATTTTCCACGCCGTAGCGGCGCATGACGGTTTGCACCGGCTCGGCCAATACTTCCCAACAATTCTCCAGGTCTTCGCGCAGGCGTTTGGGCTCGGCTTCCAGCTTGCCCAGGCCCTTCAGGCAGGAATCGTATGCCAGCAGGCTATAGCCGAAGGCCACGCCCATATTGCGCAAGACGGTGGAATCGGTGAGGTCACGCTGCATGCGCGAAATAGGCAATTTGTCGGCGAGGTGGCGCAGCACGGCATTGGCGAGGCCCAGATTGCCTTCGGAATTTTCGAAGTCGATGGGGTTTACTTTGTGCGGCATCGTCGACGAGCCAATCTCGCCGGCCTTGAGCTTCTGTTTGAAATAGCCCAGCGAAACATAAGACCAGATATCGCGATCAAGATCGAGCAGTATGGTGTTGGCACGCGCGATGGCGTCGAACAGCTCGGCCATGGCATCGTGCGGCTCAATCTGGATGGTGTAGGGATTGAATTCGAGGCCGAAAGATTCGATGAAGCGCCGCGCGAAATTTTCCCAATCAAAATTCGGGTAGGCCGCCAGATGCGCGTTGTAATTGCCCACCGCACCGTTGAACTTGGCCGTCAGCGAAACGGCGGCGATGCAGGCGCGAGCGCGGCGCAGGCGATGCGCCACGTTGGCCATCTCCTTGCCCAAGGTAGTGGGCGTGGCCGGCTGGCCGTGCGTGCGCGCCAGCATGGGCTGCGCCGCCAGACCGTGCGCCAATTCAACCAGCCGCGCTATGATGGCGTCGAGGGCCGGCAGCAGATTAAGCTCGCGCCCATCGCGCAACATCAACGCATGCGACAGGTTGTTGATATCCTCTGAGGTACAAGCGAAGTGGATGAATTCTGCAACGTTCATCACTTCGGCGTTGTCGGACAGATGTTCTTTTAGCCAATACTCCATGGCCTTGACATCATGATTGGTGCGGGCTTCGATAGCCTTGATGGATTCGGCATCGGCAACCGAGAACTCCGCCACCACGGCGTCGAGTTCTTCCAGCGTATCGACGGAAAAGTTGGGAATTTCGGCGAAATGCGCCTCGGCGGACATCGCCTTCAACCAAGCGATCTCAACGCGAACGCGATTTTTGATGAGGCCGTATTCCGAGAAATGCGCGCGCAGCGCTTCGACTTTTTCGGCATAGCGGCCGTCGAGCGGAGAAAGGCCGGTCAATGCGGTGAGGGAAGTAAGCGTCATGTAAGAAAAATGGCTGGTAATTGAAAGCGAATTTTATCACGCTGGGTTCAAGCACTTCGATTGGCGCGCAGGCCGGGTGTTATAATTGCGGCGCACTAAAACAGACGGCTTACTATGAAACTCATCGGTACCCTCACCAGCCCCTACGTGCGCAAAGTGCGCATCGTCCTCGCTGAGAAAAAAATAGATTACGAACTCGTGGTGGACTCGCCGTGGACGGAAGATTCCGGCGTATCCAAGTACAACCCGCTGGGCAAAGTCCCGGTGTTGGTGTTGGACGATGACAGCACCCTGTTCGACTCGCGCGTGATTGTCGAATACCTCGACAGCGTCACCCCCAACAACCGCCTGCTGCCCGTCCTCGGTCGCGAGCGCATCCGCATCAAACGCTGGGAGGCGCTGGCGGACGGCATAGTCGATGCGTCGGTGGCGGTGTTTCTGGAAAACAAACGGCCTGAGAACGAGCGTAGCCCGTCTTGGATCGCGCGTCAGCGCGAAAAGGTCACGCGCGGCCTGGAAATGTTGTCGGAAGAACTGGGGGAACAGCCCTGGTGCATGGGCAACGCCTTCACGCTGGCCGATATTGTCGTCGGCGCCGCACTGGGCGCGCTGGCTTTCCGCTTCCCCGAGATCGATTGGCGCGAAGCCCATCCCAACCTCGCTCGTCTCTACGATGAGTTGATGCAGCGACCGTCATTTATCGAGACCGTGCCGCAAGCTTAGCCAACATGTCCAACAAAAAAGCCGCGTAATGCGGCTTTTTTATTGGCATCGAGAATCGGGGCTTGAAGCCGGAACTCACGACTGATACTAATTCGCGTTCAATGATATAGATGTTATCCATTTGAATCCGGCCAAGCTTTGCATACGAGAAGGATCGGATTCGAGTGCCAATAATCCT
>JAYUNL010000009.1:0-17175 GCA_043761745.1 Rhodocyclaceae bacterium | reverse complement strand
AATCCGGAACGTGACGCCATCATAAAGACGCAGTTGGCTGGTCACGATAGGCAACCGTTGACTGCATGATCGACGCGACAACTACCTTGACACGCGCCGGAAGACAAAAAAGCGTGGGAAGCTTACCTTGCCCTCCACCCCGTTCAACTGCCGGATTAAGGTAACTGATGATGGGCGCCGCCTTGCGTGTGTTGTGGAACGGATACGACTACCTGGTGCTGTATCTCGGTCTGTTTTGGCTGGGGTTACTGTGCTTGGCGTGGACGCCGATTGCGCTGATTATTTATCCGCTACTGTCCGAACGCCGAGGACGGGTGCTGGGGCGCCATGTCATCATGATTGCGTTTCGGCTGTACCTCGCCAGTCTTAGCGCCTCGCGCCGATTCAGTTTTGATCTGGAAGGGCTGGATGTACTGCGCGATGAACCATCGCTGATTCTTGCGCCCAATCATCCATCCCTGCTTGATGCGGTGATGGTGATTTCACGCTTGCCGAATGTCGCTTGCGTGCTTAAAGCGGATCTGATGAACAATATTTTTCTCGGAGCGGGCAGCCGACTGGCGCGCTATATTCGCAATGAACCGGTGCGCGGCATGGTGCGACTAGCCACCCACGATTTTGACTATGGCAGCCATCTGTTGCTATTCCCGGAAGGTACCCGCACCATCTCGAGCCCGGTCAACCCGTTCAAGGGTAGCATAGGCCTCATTGCGCGCCAAGCACAGGTACCGGTGCAGACGATACTGATAGAAACCGACTCGCGCTATCTAAGCAAAGGCTGGTCCCTGTTCCGCAAACCCCCCATGCCGATTCACTATCGAGTGCGCCTGGGGCGGCGCTTTGATCCACCACAGCATACCCAGCGCTTCATGACTGAACTAGAAAATTATTTTGCGCATGAGCTGGTACCGGGTTCGGCGTTTTACCCGGCCCATTCCCTTCCAAACTCCCTGCTCCAGCAGGCTGATCGCACGCAAGAACTGATCTCCCGTTCCCCGCCATGACCGCTATTTCGACCACGCATCTCGTCCTCATCCCTAGCTATAACCCGGGCGCCAAAGCCTATGAAACCGTGCGTGCGGCCCGCGAATACTGGACCCCGGTGTGGGTAGTGGTTGATGGCAGCACCGACGGCAGCGCAGAGGGCTTATTGGCGATGGCCGCGCAAGACGTCGGCCTGCGCGTGATCGTCTTGCCGCGTAACCAGGGTAAGGGCGCCGCCGTACTGCATGGGCTGGACGAGGCGGCGGCGGCGGGATTCAGCCACGTATTAACCATGGATTCCGATGGTCAACATCCAGCGGATCGCATCCCTGCCTTCATGGCGGAATCATCTAGACAGCCGGCCGCCATGATATTGGGCTCACCCATATTCGACGCCAGTGCGCCAAGGTTGCGTGTTTACGGGCGGCGCTTATCCAACTGGTGGGCCAATGTTGAAACGCTCTGGGCCGGCATCGGTGACTCGCTATTCGGATTTCGCGTTTATCCGGTGGAAGCGTTGCGACAGGTGATGCGCGATCAGCGCTGGATGCGCCATTTTGATTTCGACCCCGAAGTCGTGGTGCGCCTGTGCTGGCGCGGGGTCAGGCCGGTCAATTTGCCCGCCCAAGTACGCTACTTCTGCCCGGAGGAGGGCGGCGTGTCACATTTTCAATACCTGCGCGACAACGTCTTATTGACCTGGATGCATACGCGCCTGTTGATCGGCTTTGTCTGGCGTTTACCCGTTTTGCTGGTGCGGCGTGTGCGGGGATGGGTTTAAGCCGGTGCAGGATCGGCCTTGATCGCTTGATATTCCGAAAACACGCCGAGTTCCACATGTCGCTTAACCTGCGTCAGCCCTACAGCACTTAATGTGGCCATGACTTGTTCGGGCGGGACACAGGCTTCGATGCTATCCCAGTGATAGCGCCAGATGGTCGAGGTATCTTTTCTTTTGGAAATGAATCGCGTTAAGAACGGAATAACGCTGCGCATATAGTTTTTAAGGAGCCAGCGCCCAAAACGGTTTTGAGGTCGGGTAATTTCAAGTAGGCATAAACGGCCGCCAGGTTTTAAAACCCGTTCAAACTCGGCGAAGGCCACGCTCAAATCGCTGATATGGCGCAGCGCATAGCCCATGCTCAAAAAATCGAAATGATTGTCCGGAAAAGGCAGAGACTCGGCGCGACCTTCCATCAACACCATCGTGTCACGTAACTTACTGGCGGCCATCATGCCGGGGCTGGGATCGACCCCAGTGACCAGGGCGGCATCACCGCTCAAGATACAGGCTTGCGCCGCAACCAGACCGGTGCCCACGCCGACGTCGAGTACCTTCATGCCGATTCGCAAACCGCCGCGTATCAGCGCGTCGCGCCGATAGCGGGAACCGGATCCCAATGCAAATATTCCCTCGATATGGTCGTAATCCGCTGCGGTGTCGTCAAACATCTGGCGCAAATAGGCTTGCCGATCCTGCTCTGTTTGGTAGTAATCGGTCAGCGGGACGTGCGGTTCATGCGCCGGAAGAGTCGGCTTAGGGTCACGGGTAATCATATCGTCCCTTACCGTTAAATGATGCCGCCGTTGATCGAGATAATCTGCCCGGTGATATAGGCCGCCTGGGTCGAGACGAGAAAGCCGATCAGGTCGGCAACTTCGTCCGGAGTGCCGGCGCGCTTCATCGGCACCAGGCGCGCGATATCTTCGGCGCTGAACGCAGATGTGCTCATGGCAGTGTCGATAATGCCCGGCGCAACGGCGTTGACGGTGATGCCCCGGCTGGCGACTTCCTGTGCCAGCGACTTAGTGGCCGAATTGAGCGCGCCCTTGGCAGCGGAATAGTTCACCTGACCGCGATTGCCGGTGAGGGCCGCGATGGATGACACATTGATAATGCGCCCCCAGCGGCTGCGTATCATCGGCATCATCAGCGGCTGGGTGACGTTGAAAAATCCGTTGAGGGATACGTCGATCACGCGGTGCCACTGTTTTGCACGCATGCCGGGGAATACCGCATCGTCATGGATGCCTGCATTGTTAACCAAAATCTGGATCGGCTGGTTTTCGACGAGGGGCGTCAGCACATCGGCGACCGCCGTGCCGTCCGTCACATCAAATGACAGCATCTGCGCACTGCCACCGTCTGCACAAATGGCATCGGCCAGCGTCTGAGCAGCTTGCAGTCCATGATGAGCGTGGATGTAGACGTGGCAGCCATCGGCAGCAAGACGGCGGCAGATGGCCGCGCCCAGGCCGCCGCTGCCGCCAGTTACCAGGGCGTTTTTCATGGTGCCACTCCTAAACTGGGTTTGGGTGAGGGAGTGAGCGCGTCCGCATCGATCACTACGGTGGCGCGTCCATCCAACAGCAGGCAACCTGCCGCGCTGACGCTGAACTGATAAAGGATATTGTTTTCACCGCGCGTGATGCAGGTGGCTTCCACCAGCAGATCGGCGGCAATGTCGTCGAGCCGTGGCACATACAACTGCGTGCCGCGTACGCTGACCAGGTAACCGACCCGCGCGCCGGGACTGTCTGGCGGCGCCAACAAGGCGCCGTGCACGGCCATGGCCTGTGCCGCATATTCGATACCGCAGACGGCGCCAAGTCGGCCATAAGCGCGCAAGGGGTTGTCGCTGGCGCGGTGACTAGTCGCGCGACATTGGATACGCTGCTCATTCCATGCCTCAACAGCATCCAGCAGGCACATGCTGCCCTGATGCGGGATATGGTGGGCGATCCAGGCGTGATCCGGTGTGGTTTGATTCAACACGGCGCGATTGCCACATCGAGACGCGTACTGTCCAGGTAATCCAGCACCACGTGTTTATCTTGCCGCAGCGCGATAGCGCGTAACAGAGGCAAGCCCCGCGCGGCGGGGATGGATAGTCGCAGGTTTTCCAACGCGCTATCGTTGAACTGGTCGAGCTGGTTTGCGCTGACGTCAGTCAGATCCACGGTGATTTTCGCCAGCGCCTGTGCGCTATGTTGCGGCGCCAGCACCAGTGCCATACCAAACGCATCCGGGATGGGCCGGACGCTGTAGAGCGGCTCCGGATAAGCGGTGTCGTAAGCAAGCAAAATGCTGCGCGTGTTATCGACCACAACTTGGGTAATCGCTTCGAGCAGGCCGGCGCCGAAGCTACCGTCAAAGGCACACAACACTGATGATGGCGTCATCGCGCCGGTGGCGATACCCCAGTAGCCGGCGGCAACGTTATGCACGGAATTATGAAAGCGGGTCGGGGAGATATGCCGGTCATCCGACGCGAGCATTTCACAAATGATGTGACAGTTTTCCCCATCGCCGCCTGACGAAGAAAACACGCTGGGCAAGCTGGTCGCATCGAGTCCGGCCGCAGCGAGGGCTTCCAGCCCGGTCGCCAGAGTGAGTTTGACTATCGCCACACTGCGCCGGCGTTCCGCCGCCGGCAACAACACAGGTGACGGCAGTACGGTCTTGTGGGGCTGATAGGGCTGCTGTCCGCTCAGGATCGCCTGACTGCTCGGCCAGTCGATTAAACCGGGGCCGAGTAAGCCTATGCCTTCTATGTAGGCGGTGAGCGTGGACATATCGAGTCCGGCCTATCCCACGCGCCCGAAAACCAGGCTGCAATTGGTACCGCCAAATCCAAACGAATTGCTGAGCACGTGCGTCACCGGCTGCTCGCGGTTCTCCAGCACGTAGTCGATATCCAACGTCGGGTCGAGTTGCCCGGTGTTCAAGCCACCGGGCAGCAAGCCATGTTGCAGCCCCAGCGCGCAAATCACCGCCTCCACGCCACCGGCTGCGCCGAGGGTGTGGCCGGTCGCCCCTTTGGTGGAGCTGCACGGCGTGCGCGAGCCAAAGATATCTCGCACCGCCTTGCCCTCCGCCGAATCGTTGCTGGGTGTCGCCGTGCCATGTAGGTTGATATAGTCAATTTGAGATGGGGTCAGCCCCGCCATGTTCAGCGCATCCTGCATCGCCACGCGCGCGCCCAGGCCGTCCGGATGCGGCGACGACATGTGATAGGCATCGCTGGATTCCCCTATGCCGAGCAGTAGCACAGCGTCGGCATTCAGGTGCTCGCGGGGATGTTCCAGGAGCGCGAAGGCCGCTGCTTCACCTATCGAGATGCCGTTGCGCTGCGCATCAAAAGGGCGACATGCCTGATCGGACATCAATTCCAGCGAGTTGAAACCATACAGCGTCGTTAGACACAGCGAATCCACGCCGCCCACCACCGCCGCGTCTATCAGCCCCGCCGCCATCATGCGTCGCGCGGAAGCAAACACCTTGGCGCTGGACGAACAGGCCGATGACACCACAACCGCCGGACCTGTCAGGCCAAAATAATGGCGCGTGAAATCCACGATGGAGAAAGCATTCTGCGTGGTGCGGTAACGAAAATCCGAGGGCAAAGCACCAGTCACCGGATCGCGTCGTCGGTAGGCCAGCTCAGTTTGTAGTATGCCGGACGTGCTGGTGCCGAGAAACAGTCCAATGCGCGATGCACCGTATTTTGCGATGGCGGCGCGCACCGCCTCGGCAAAGCAGTCCTGCGTCAATCCCAGCAAGCCAAGCCGGTTGTTGCGGCAATCAAAATCGGCGAGATGAGCTGGAAGCCGCACCGCATCCATGCCCGCGACCTCGCCGATGAAAGTCGCCAGCTCCACCGTCTCAAACGCGCACGGCGCCAACCCGGCGCGACACTCGCGCAGCGCCGCCAGGGTCTGGTCGAGGCCGTGACCGATGCTACTGGTCACAGTGAAATGGGAAAGCCAGAGTGGGTTCAAAGGAAAATACGCGAGGGTAAATGAAGGACGAGTTTAGCAAGTTTCAGTGTTGGGTCTCGATCAAATGGCTCGGAGCTGCGCGTCACCGGCGCTCGCCTCTACGCGATACCGCAATGACAGCATGGCAGCCAGCAGCCCCAGCACCAGACCGGCCAACACATCCACCGCCACATGCTGGCGCGTCGCTAGAGTGGAATAGACGATGCCGAGACACCACAACCCATTGAAGATGTGTATCCACAGCGGCGCACCAAAGCGGCGCAGCAAGCGATGCAACCAGATACCCGAAAACACGGATGTGGCGACGTGTAGCGAAGGACAGGCATTGCCCGAGGCATCCATATTTTTTAGGAAATCCACGCTTGGATATTGAGCCCAATCGATATCCGCTGTGGGTATTACCGTAGGCCAGAAGTAGAAAACGATCAACCCGGCAAGACACGTCGCGGCCATGGCCAAGCCGTAGCCATACAGCTCGCGCCGCGTCGCCAGGAATGCCGGCGGTATGGAAATATAGACCCACATGGAAATGTATAGAGGCAAGGCCAGGGGCTGAAATCCGATCAGGCGATCCAGCAAGGAAACGGGCATGACCATGGGCGGGTAGGCCGGGTTTCTAAGCAAATAGAAATAAGCACCGAAGAAGATGCTGATGAAAAGCGTCGTTCCTAGACTCTTGAGATAAGCATGCTTGAGTATCACCGCTCCAGCTAGCCGATACCAGGGCGTCTGTTGATCATTTGCAGCTGAAGGCTTCATGGCAGCGCCACCCGCAAGGTAACAAAACGCAGATTGGCGGATTTAGCTGCGGCCAGAACCGTAGGCAGCACTTCGAGTATGACTGGGTTACCGTCGGGCGTGCGTGCAGCATTGCCATCGTGCAAGAGCAAAATGGCGCCCGCCCGCAGGCCGCGTAAAAGTTTGTTAGTGACGCGATCAACATCGCCGACGCGAGTGTCGAAACCGCGCGCTGACCAGCTGGCTAGCCGCAGCCCCAGGCTGGCGAGCACAGGCTCGAGAAAAAGATTGCGCAAGCCGGCAGGGGCACGAAAGAACTGAGGACGTTGGCCGGTAATGCCAGTGAGCGTGTCTTGCGCGGCCTGCAATTCACGCCTGAAAGCGGCACCCCACATTAGCGCAAAATAATGGCGGTGATGCTGGCTGTGATTTTCCACGGCATGGCCACGGCGCACGATTTCCCGACATAGGTCCGGGTAATGTGCGGCTTGGTCACCAATGCAGAAAAAAGTGGCCGGTACCGCGTAACGATCCAGCAGATCCAGCACCTGCGGCGTGACGATGGGGTCGGGACCGTCGTCGATGGTCAGGGCGATTTCATTTTTTTCCGCAGCCGCGGCGGGGAGTTGTGTCCAGTTCGGTCCCAGCCATAGGCTGCGCGGCCACAGCCCGAGCAGCGTGACCAGCATGTGATTGGCAAGTACGGCGCCCAGCGCCCAGCGCCATAGCCCAGGCTCAGCAATGACGAAAATCAAGGCCAGCAGGTGTAGCGCGATGGACGCGCGGATAACCAACATGGATTGCCAGTGTAAACTACGCATTATCCTAGAAACCGCAGTTGGACGCGCTCGAATGTGCGGTTGGCGGGTCGGCTGGCAAGGCGCGAGGAGGACGCAGGATCGGCGCCTGCTACGACGAGTAACGCAGCCAGACGGCCCGCCAACCGTGCAGGCGGGTGCGTAGCGCGCTCACCCATTAGGTGAAGTGAGTCGAAGGCACAAGATTCAATATTCATGCGGCTTTCCAAGGGAATACCAGCGGTCAACTGCGGTTTCTAGGATTATCGTGTCTGGCAAAAATCGCAGCATAAACCAGCGCAAGAATGACACCCGGCGCCACGGTGACGCCCAATGCTTGCAAGATCGACACCTTGGACAACGCAAGCAGGCCAAAACCGGCGACGGTAGTGAGGTTGGCAAACAGCATGGAAGCTAGGGTGCGGGGCGACATGGCGGACGCTATCGGTTTGGACGCTTGATCAGCCCGATCAAAAAACAGCGCGTAATTGGAGCCCACCGCGACCACCAACAACAAGCCCACCAGATGCAGAATAATCAATTGCTGACCAAACACGGCCAAGCCCGCCGTGACGGTGATGACTGCGGCTGCAAGCGGCGCGATGATTCGTAGCACGCGCATGGGCGAGCGGAAAGCCACGAGCAGCAATCCGATAATGGCCACTAGCCCGCCTAGCGACAACAGTATGGCTTCATGCAAATAGCCGGCATACAGGCGGTCTGACTCGGCCTTCATATCCACAAACAATACATCGCGCAAACCCGTGCTAGTTAAGGCGGCGCTGATTCGACTTGCCTTGATACCGACTCCCTGAGGTGCGGTAAGCGGCAACAAGGCGCTCCAGTGATCACCTTGCTGGATGAGCAGTGCATCGAGCGCCATGGCCATGGAGGTTGATGCAAGATCGGCCGCTTGTAGCAGGGGCTGGCTGCGGGCGGCCGCGACATCGGCAAGAAAGGGCGCAAATAGTTGCGCACGCACCGGCAAACCCTGCACAGCTTGCGCCAGCCGCGTTTCCAATTCGGCGGGGGAGGGCAAGCTGGCCAATCGGGCGCGCTGCGTCGCATTGCTGGGCAGATAACGGTTGGGGCTTTCAAATCCGGCGAGTTCGCCCAGATCGACTTGCGTTTGCAGTATCGCGGAGACTTGTTCGGCAGAACTTAATACGGATTCCCGGCTCACGCCGGACACCACCACCAGATAACGCACATCAGGCGCACCCATGTCGGCGCGCAGGCGCGCATCCAAGGCCACATCGCTTTGCGACACTGGGCTCAAGGAGGATATCTTGTCATCCCACAAGCTGGCTCGGTTCAGGACGAGAATCGCACAAGCCGCAAGCAGCAGCATCGCGGCCACCCAACGTAATGCAGCAGTGCGCTCTAGCAGTCGGGATAGGACGAGACCGATTGCCGATACATCATGAATGCGAAAGTTGCTCGGCAGCAGATGAGGCAAGACGAAGCGGGTCACCGCTGCGGCGGCGATCAGGCCGGCAATCGAATACAAGCCGAGCTGCGCCAGTCCAGGAAAGCCCGATAGGAGCAGCGCCGCAAAGCCGAATATCGAGGTCAGAACACCAAGACGAATAGTCGGCCAGAAGCGCTTGATCCAGTCCTGCTGGTCTGAACCGCCCTGTTCGGATTGCACAAACAGGTAGATTGAATAATCCACCGCCTCGCCAATCAGTGCGGTGCCGAACCCCAGAGTGATGCCATGGACCTCCCCAAAGCCCAGACTGACTGCCGCGATGCCCGCCAATGCGCCGCTGATGACGGGCAAAAAACCCAAGGCCAGTGCGGTGAAGGAACGGTAAACCAGGAATAACAGCGTAGCAATGAGCGCGATGCTGATAATGGAGAGGCGGCTGACCTGATTTTTGATTGTGTCGCGTGACGTCACCGAAAACACCCCGGGGCCAGTCATCACCAGTTTGGCGGGCGGGGTTGCCGAATGGAGGTCGGCCGCTGTGTCAAACGCGTGCCGGATGGCGGCCATGGCGCGTTGTTGTACATCGATATCGGAGCCCGAAGCGCGCGTTTGTATCAGCATTAAGGCGCGCGTACCGTCGCGCGATGCCCATGCGCCATCCACTATCGGCGGGCGGTTAGCACTGTTGAGCTGGCCGAGTAATTGCACCATTTCACCGGTCGGGTCGCGGGGTAGCAACGACTTGACCAGCAGCCCGGCCGGCGAGGCGAGTAGATCAATACTGTCGCTCAAGGCGGCATGCAGGCCGTCTACGCTGAAGCGTGCCGGCACCACTGCGGGGCTTAACAGATAGCGATGGTTGAACAGAAACGCACGGTCGCGTTCGACGCTGACGGGTTCGCCATTATTGACGGTGACAAAAGCCGGATCAGCACGCAGGCGCTGAGCCATTTGTTTGGAAAGCCTGGCGCGCGTGGGTGCCTCGGCACCCTCTATCCCCACCAGTATCAGGCGCGAGGCCAAGCCGTCACGTAGCTGCTCCAGAAGCAACTGCTGTGCTGGCGTGGGATTACGCGGGAGAAAAGCGGATAAATCAGTGGTGATCTGGCTGCGACTGATGAGGATGCCGCAGACGAGAATAAGCGCCAGCCATAAGGCTATCGCCAAGCGGCCGCGCCACACCGCGGCTTGCCTCACGGCTTGTCTCCGGGTGCGCCCAACTTCTCAATGAGCATCATCGAGCTATCGCCATCGGCCTGGGTAATCTCGATGCTGCGCACGGCATCGCGCACGCCAACAATACGGATGCGCTTGACGACTGCCTGCATTTTTTCATCCACCGGCAGCAGTTGCAGTGTCCAGTGCTCGGCTGTGCCGTCCAAACTCAGTCGGTAATTGCGCTCCAGCGCCTTGCGGTCACCGGCTAGGGTGCCGCGTATGCTGTCGATGAAAGCGGCCAGTTCCGGATAGTCCTGCAATTGCAGCTTATGTTTTTGGCGGCCACGCTCGATCACCAGGTTGCCACCATCCACGATCATGGATTCGGGTTTGGGTTTGATCGTGCGCTTTTCCAGATGGTCGGGCGCGGCGTAGAACAACTCCCCGGAAGATTCCACCGGTTTGTCGAGCATAGCGATGAATTTTTTCTCGACAAAGCTGGCATGATCGGATTGGGTTTGCGCCAGGCCACGCATAAGTTGATCTATACCCCACTCGGCGGCGTGACCCGTGACAGCGGCCAGCATCAGCGCCGCTGCAATGAGCGCGTGCCGTATGACGCGTCGTGAAAAGTTGGGGGAGGAGGGCAGCGTCATGGTGATTTTGGAGGGATCGTTGTAGTGGAGGCGGGCTGTGATGCTGGCTGCAATGCAGGCAGCCAGAAATCAAAAAAGTTAAACCAGTTGTAGGGTGCCGCACGACAGTACTGATCCAGCAGCGCAGCATAACGGATGATGGCCACTGCCACGGCGTCATCGCGCTCACCGCGCACAATGTTAGAAAAATCCGCCAGCGGCTCGAAATGAATGGCGTAGCGGTTGCCGCCCAAATACAGCCCGGTCATGAATACCACTGGACGCCGCAACATTGCGGCGATGCGAAACGGTCCGCTCGGCAAGTTCGCGTTCGCACCGAGGATTTGCACAGGGTAGAGGGGGTCGTCGCCCGGCGTGCGATCCGCCAACATGCCGACGACACAGCCCTCATCCAGGCGCTCTCGCAACGTAAGCATGGAATCAATGTGGCCCAGACCAATAATATCCTGCACGGCATCAGGATTTATGGCGGCCAGCATGGCATTTATTTTTTGTGCGTTGTCTTGGTGCATGACCATGGCGACGTGCAAATTTGTGTCTTTCCAGCCTATTGCGCGGATCGCTTCAAAGCTGCCCAGATGAGCGCCCATCAGGAACAAGCCATTGCCATCAGCAAGCAGGCCGCGCAGCATATCCTGGCCGTGCACTTCAAACTCAAACAGTTCGAAGCGGCGGTTGACCAGATAGATACGGTCATGGATGGTGCTGGCAAAAGTAAAAAAATGTCGGTACAGATCGCGCCAGCGGGCAGGACGCCCTAACGCACGCTTGAGATAATTGCTTGAAGCGCGACGACTGGTTGGTGCGAACAGCAGAAAATAACCGGCGATCAGGTGCAGCACGACGCGCCCTGCGCGCCGACCCAGACGTAGTGATATCCACGTCATGACGCGCAACATGAGCATGTTGCTGCGCTCCGGAGTCTGCGCCCAGGCGGCGAGCCTGGCTGTCGCGCGCGAGGTCAGAAAGGTGTCCCCGGCACGATGCTGCCGCTGGCAATTTTGCGCACCCCAGCCACGACGTCGAAACGTATCGTGCCGCTGGCGGTGAGGACATGCTGGATCATCAGCTCGTCGCCCGGACTTGCCGGGCTCAGAAACTTGACCGAGCTGATTTCGCAGAGGTCCAGCGCGATTCCTGTGGCAACAGCGATTGTGTGGAGCACAGCGTCCAGCAGCATCACACCGGGGAGTATGGGCGTGCCGGGAAAATGTCCGGCGAAGGCGGAGTGATTTACCGGAACAGTCAAGTGTGTGGCGCTGCTCATACGGATTTCCCGGCGCTGTGTTTCTGAAATAGGGCTTGCAGTACTGCACGCGGCAGTTTTCCTGTGTCGTTGCGCGGCAGTACATCGACAAAAAGCAATGGGCGGGGCAGGAAAATCGGGTCTATATGTTCACGTAACGCCGCCAGCAGATAAGGTGCGTCCATACCCGGCGCCACCACACACGCTGCAAGCCGCGTAATATGCTCATCGCCGGTTTCGTCCGGCATGTAAAAAGCGCCATCCACCACGCCGGGAATGCTATTGAGTAGGTGGTTGAGACTTGCCAGCGAATGCCGTTTGCCGGCGATATTGACCAGATCGGCAATGCGCCCTTGCAGTAAGAAACGCTCGTCTGTCACAGGTTCAATGATGTCGTTCAGGATGATCGATGTCTCGACGTGACCGCCGCAAACGCGCACGCGATCACCGTCCACGATCAATTTTATCCCGAGAAACAACTGCCATTCTGTGGTTAGCGTCGGGCGGCGACTGGCAATCTGGCCGGTTTCGGTGCTGCCATAGATTTCCATGAGCGGCGCATGGCAACGTGCCTCGATATCCTGCGCGAGTTGGGCCGACAGCGGCGCAGTGGCCGACACCACGCAGACGATCTCTGGCAGCGCCAGATCCGCGTCGAGCAAGGCGCGTAGATGCAGGGGCGAGGACACCAAGACGCGTGGCGTGGGTACTGCCGCCAGTGCATGACAAATGTCGGCCGGGAAAAACGGCTGCGCATGGCTGAGTGCGTTGCCGCTTTGCCATGCAATCAATACCGTGGATTCAAACCCGTACATGTGTTGTGGCGGGACGGTGCCTATGATGGTGAAGGGTGTGCTGTGTTGTAGCCCGAGACACAATGCTTCGGCCTGCACACAACTCACCAGCGCTCCCCAGGTTTTAGGGTGCGGTTGCGGAGTTCCCGTCGAGCCTGAAGTAAATACCACGGCGATGCGCTGCTTGCTATCAATTTGAGGAATGGCAAATGTGCCGGAGGGGTCGGATGGGCTAAGGCCCAGCACTGGGTAACGCAGTTGGGGCATATCCACCGTGCATCGCTGGTTATCCGTCAAGCAAAACACATCCGGCGCAAAAACCTGGATCTGGCGCACCACTTCCGCTGTGTTCGTGGAGGGCAGCAGGCTGACTTTGCCAGCCACAATAGCGGCCGCCAGACCCACGCTGAAACGGTAACGATCGCTGCACAAATTGAGCAGGTGACTTCCTGGCGGAAACAGGGTAACAAGCTCGCTGACCTCGGCCAGAAACTGCCGCAGTGTGACGGCGCCATCCGCGCGCCAGGCGATGATGCAGTCGGGGGAAGCGTGGGATACCAGCGGCAGTGCAGACATGATAAGGCTGTACGGCTAGCGTAGACGCCCGGAGCTGTCCCTGAATGCGCGTATCGCATCGAGGATGTGGATAGGCGGGACCTCGGGCAGTACCCATCTACGCACCCAATATTCGACGATGAACATCAACGCAACCAATGGCAGCGTCAGAAAATTGGCGAAGACCGACCAGGTGGTCAATGGCGCGAAAAAGAAAAGCAAGGTGGACACCAAGCTCATCGCGACAAAAAACAAGGTCCAGGCGACCGTAACCTGACGTGCGTAAACTTCATGCTGAGGCGTGACCGACGCGTGCACGGCCTTTGCGAAGCGAGTGCAGAGCGGTTCTCGTCCAGCGACCAAAGTGCGACCAAATGTCATGAACAGTATTAGCTGCATGCCAACATGTTGCAGCCAGTAAACCAGCCCAAAATGCTTTTCCAGCGCCGACCATCCCGCCCACAGCGCAATACACAACAGCACCACCAGACCCAGCATGATGAGGCGCCGCGGTGAACGCCAAGCCAGCACCAGCGCAATCAAAACCACCGGCACAATGGCCACCAGCGCACCCAAATTGCCGTTTTGCGCGGATTCATTGGTGTAATGCGCCAACAACGGATAGCCGAGCACCAGCACAGCCATGCCCAGCCAGCGCAAGATGCGGTGGGCCATTAGCGGGTTCTCTGTGCGGCTATATAGGCGGAAAGGCTGCGCAGCGAGCTGAAAATTTGCTTGTTGTCTTCGCTGTCGGAGCGCAGTTGCAGCCCATACCGCTTGGAGACCACCAACGCCACTTCCAGCACATCGATCGAGTCCAAGCCCAGGCCATCGCCATAAAGAGGGGCGTCAGGGATGATTTGATCTACCGTCACCTCGAGGTTCAGACATTCGATCATTAATTCAGCAACTTCGCGTTGCAAATCTAAATCGCTGAAGGCGGAGGCTTGCTGATTATCTTGCATGGTATTTTGATGGAGGAAGCTCTAATGAAGTAGTGCCCTTGGACACCAGAACGATGAAATTGGGCCATTGATTTGGATGGCGGTCTGCCATCGAGGCCGCCCTGCCCAAATTGTATCGCCTTACGTTCTACAGGGCTTCCCTAATTTCAAAAAACAGCGGCAAGGGTCCCCGCCAACTGGTCAAGGCCGGCCTGCTGGGGAAGAATAGCGACAGCTGTCGGCCCAACGGAATTTTGGTAATCCGTGAAGAGCAAAATCAGGCAGTTATGACGGTAGCTTCATTCTGGGAAAAGCCATACAGCGAAGTTAATAAATAACCATACAATGTAAATGGCGGAGTAAAAGGGAGCCAGATAGCGGCGTAACTGGGGACCGGTCCTAACGTCTATCCTGTGGTCGAGAAATTGACTGGGGAAGGCGGAAAGGATGTACAAGAACGTGGACCTATACGCCAAGGTAAGGCGCGCCGTGATGGTGGAGAACCTCAGCGAGCGCGAAGCAGCAAAGCGGTTTGGGATCAGCCGCAAGACGGTGTCGAAGATGGTGAGCCACGCGGTACCGCCGGGGTACCAGCGGCGGGAGCCGCCGGTAGCGCCGAAACTGGGGCCGCTGGTCGGCATCATTCATCAAATCCTTGAGGACGACCGCGAGGTCCTCAAGAAGCAACGGCATACAGCGGTTCGGATATTCGAGCGGTTACGTGACGAGCACGGCTACACAGGCGGCTACACCGTCGTACGTGAGTTCGTCGGCAAAGCACGCTTGCGACAGCAAGAAGTCTTTATTCCGCTGGCGCACCCGCCCGGCCGAGCCCAAGTGGATTTCGGTGAAGCCGACATTTATCTGGGCGGCGTCAAGACGCGGATACATTACTTCTGCCTGGACCTGCCGCACTCGGATGCCATCTTCGTCAAGGCTTACCCGGCCGAGACGACGGAAGCATTTCTGGATGGGCATGTAGCGGCCTTTGTCTGGCTGGGTGGTGTGCCCCAATCGGTGCTCTACGACAATACCAAGATTGCTGTTGCCAAGATTCTCGGTGACGGGACGCGCCGGCGCACCAAGTCGTTTGGCGAACTGCAGAGTCACTACCTGTTCGAGGATCGATTTGGCCGACCGGCCAAGGGAAACGACAAAGGCAAGGTCGAAGGCTTGGTGGGCTACGCCCGGCGCAACTTCATGGTGCCGCTGCCACGGGTTCGCAGCATCGACGAACTGAATGTTCGCCTGCTGGACGCCTGCGAGAAACGCAAGGTCGCGGTATTGCGCGGCAAGAAGGAAAGCATCGGCGAACGGCTGCAACGCGATCGCTTGGCCTTGCTGCCGCTGCCGGCCGAGCCATTTGATCCCTGCGAGAAGGTGTCCACCCGGGCCTCTTCGCTGGCCCTGGTACGTTATCGGAACAACGACTACTCGGTACCGACGGCCTATGGTCATCACGATGTTCTGGTCCGCGGTTACGTCGATTGGGTGGTGATCGGCTGTGGCAACGACGTCATTGCCCGGCACCCGCGCTGCTACGACAAAGCGGCGTTCGTCTACAACCCGCTGCACTACCTGGCGCTACTCGAACGCAAGCCCAACGCCCTGGATCAGGCGGCACCGTTGCAGAACTGGAACCTCCCCGAGGAGTTCGAGTCTCTGCGCCGCTTGCTGGAAGCCCGGATGGGCAAGAAAGGTCGCAAGGAAACTATCCAGGTGCTGCGTTTGATGGAAACCTTCGGCGACATAGAAGTAGCGGCATCGGTCGAGGATGCGCTGCGCCTTTCAGCGATCAGCTACGACGCCGTCAAACATCTGGTGCTCGCCAAGATCGAGCGTCGCGCACCGCGATTAGATCTCTCGGCCTATCCGTTTCTGCCACAGGCCAATGTCGGCATGACCGACGTCCGTGACTATCTGGTGTTGTTGCAGGTCAGGGTCAGTCAAGGTCCCATGGAGGTATCGTCATGAGCGCCGCTGTTGAAGAGACCACGGTGCCGCCCCAGGTCCTGCTGACCCATCATCTGAAGTCACTCAAGCTGCCGACCTTTGCGCGCGAATACGAGAAGGTGGCGTTCGAGTGCGTCCGGGCCCAGGTGGATTACCCACGCTATCTGCTGCGCCTGTGCGAGCTGGAGCGGATCGACCGGGACCGGCGCAACATGGAGCGACGCATTCGGCAAGCCAGGTTCCCGCAAACCAAGAGCCTGGACACGTTCGACTTCAAGGCAATCCCCAGTCTCAACAAGTCTCTGGTGCTGGAACTTGCCCGTTGCGAATGGATCGAGCGGCGGGAGAACTGCATTGCCCTCGGCCCCGCCGGCACCGGTAAGACCCACACCGCCCTGGCCTTGGGGCTGGCGGCCTGCCAGAAGAATCACAGCGTCCTCTTCGTCACCGCCGCAGCCTTGGTCCATGAACTGATGGAGGCGCGTGACGAGCGTCGCCTGCGCGTCTTGCAAAAACAGTTGGTCAAGGTGAATCTGCTGATCGTCGACGAACTTGGCTATGTGCCCTTCACGGCGGTCGGCTCGGAACTGCTGTTCGAGGTGATCAGCCGTCGCTACGAGCAGGGCGCCACGTTGGTGACCAGTAATTTACCATTCGACGAGTGGACCAGCGTCTTTGGGTCTGAGCGGCTCACCGGGGCGCTGCTGGATCGGCTGACCCACCATGTTCACATCTTGGAGATGAACGGCGAGAGCTACCGGCTGGCTACATCGAAAAAACGAGCCAGGAAAACCGCCGCAATGGCGCCGGCCGATGCCAGTCGCGATGGGCCTGTCGTGCCGAAAGGGGGTGCCACCGAAACCGAATGATTAGCGCCGTCTTGCCTTGGCCACCGTGCTCCGCTACGCTACGCCCGCTGGCCAAGGCAAGACAAATACCCCGTAGCATCAACCGGGCTCCTGTTAGCCCATTTCAACCAACCGACTGGCAACCTTTTACTCCGCCATTCGGCAACCAATTCCGCGCCATCTACACCTGGGATCACCCACGCCCAATGCTGGGCGCATACGCGGCGCAAGCTGTTCGAGGCGCAAGGCGCCGAGCCGGAGATGGCGGCGCAAGGACTGGATCTGATG
>JAYUNL010000008.1:0-5517 GCA_043761745.1 Rhodocyclaceae bacterium | reverse complement strand
AATCCGGAACGTGACTCCATCATAAAGACGCATTTGGCTGGTCACGATAGGCAACCGTTGACTGCATGATTGACGCGACAACTACCTTGACACGCGCCGAGCCCCGCGACATCACGGCGTAATGAACCTGCACCTGTTTGACGGCGCGCGCACCCAGCAACAGTTTGAGTTCCCGTTCGGTCATGATGCCTCTTTGTCTCCCTGATCCTGTGGCGCGAAGAGATCGCCCTGATCCACCAGCACCAGAATGTCGCCCGGCTTAACTTGCAAAAATTTGCACAGTTTTCCCAGCACATCGCGGTCGAAGCTATTAACGCGGTCGTTGTAATAACGATCCACCGTGGCGCGGGCGATGCCGGTAGCTCGGCACACGTCGGCGACTTTGAGGCGCTTGGCACCAAGGAGAGTAGAAAGGCGGCAGGTAATCATGGTTTAATGGGATTAATAAGTAATCGAAGTCGATTAATTAGTTCCATGATACAGCTAATAAATGATTTGATGAAATGTTGATTGGGTGAGGCGGCGGCGTATGCGGAGCGGACACACTTTGCTACGAAGTGAAAGCCAGTGGCGGGTGTATGCCTCTGGCGCTCTGTCCAGTACTACTGCACTAGCCCGGCGCGGTGCTTGCGCCTTTTCTTTTTTGCAAGCAGCGTGATGGGCGGTAAGAAGGGCACAATCGAACCAGACCCCTCAAGCGTGATATGTCTGGGGGTATATTTGGGGGTATAAATGAAAAAGTAGTTTTGCAAGTCTAGGTTTAATAGGGCTTGCAACGGACTCTTCGACTGACACCGCCGCGTTTCAGTTCCTTCATCTATCTTGTACCGCTTCATTTCGTAGTGCGTCAGCCCAACAGTTCGGCGTCTCATAGAGGCGTACCTGTTCCAGGCGTAGGCGATTGCCATAAGTGTCTCGATAGACGCGATCGAGTATCTCAAAGGCCAGCAAAGCCAGATTTTCCGCAGTGGGTACGACATCGAGTATCACTGTCTTGTGTCCTGGCAGGCTTTCGAGGAAACTCACCACGGCTGTGTCGCCGCGAAAGGCGAGAAAGGCGTGATCCCAGGCGTCCACCACATTTGCCTTGGCCAAAGTCTTGACCTCGGAAAAGTCCATGACCATGCCATTGACAGGGGATCCCGTTTGCTGGATCACATCACCGGCCAGGGTAATTTCGATGGCGTAGCGATGCCCATGCAGATGGCGGCACTGGCTTTGATGATCAGGGATACGATGTCCCGCGTCGAATTCGAGGCGGCGGGTGATGCGCATGAGGTCTCGCGCGGCAACGTGGAGGCGCGAATTATAGCATTGGGCCTGTCAGGCCCCGAGTCGCATAACAGGGTTGGACAACATGGTGCAACTACTTAAAGCCACAGATCATAGCCGCGATAGCGCGGGGCTGACTTATGTTTACCCGGTTGTCTCGCGGCGCGCTGGCGGCGTCTCAGTTGGTGTCAATCTGAACCCGAATAACGCTTGCAACTGGCGCTGCGTATATTGTCAGGTGCCGGATTTGCAGCGGGGCAGTGCGCCGCCTATCGACTTGGTATTGCTGGAGCAGGAATTAAACGGTTTTTTGCTTGAATTGCGGTATGGCCGTTTCATGGAGGAGCAGGTACCGCAGGAGGCGCGCCGCATTGTCGATGTCGCGCTTTCGGGCAACGGCGAGCCGACTTCGGCGCGTGAGTTTCCGCAAGTCATCGCCCTGATCGCACGCGTGCTTGAAGCTGCCGGGCTGGCCGACACGGTCAAGATCCGTCTCATCACCAATGGCAGCTTGGTATCGCGAAACTACGTGCGCGAAGGCTTGGCTCTGTTGGGTGGGCTGGGTGGAGAGGTGTGGTTTAAGGTGGACGGCGGTACGGCGGCGGCGTATCACCGTATCAATAGTGTGGAAATGACGCCGGAGTCCGTAGCGCAACGCCTCGCCAAGTGCGCTTCACTTTGCGCCACCTGGGTGCAAACCTGCCTGTTCGCCATGGACGGCCAAGCCCCGACTGAAGCGGAGCTTGTGGCCTACTTGAATCTCTTGAGCCAAGCAGGCAAGCAAAACCTGAAGGGCGTGCTGCTCTATGGGCTGGCACGCCCTCCCATGCAGCCAGAAGCTGGCCGCATAACCCCACTGCCCGCGACAGAACTGGAAAAAATCGCGACGCGTATTCGCCTGCTGGGGCTAACCGTCAAGGTTTGCCCCTAAAGGCTTTACTTAAAGGCTTTACTTCTTGGGTTTGGCTTTCGCGGCTTTTTTCAGCGACTTAAAAAGATTGGAGTCGTGTGCCTTGAGGTACTCGACCACTTCCCAGTCATCACGACGGATCTTGCTGATGTCGATTTGCTCGACATGCACCAGGCGCAGCAGTTGCTGCACGGGGCGGGGCATATTGCGACCGCTTTCATAGCGGGAGCCGCCGGACTGGGTTACGCCGATCTTGGACCAGAATTGCTGCTGGTTCATGCCGAGCTTGCGGCGGATTTCACGCGCATCGATATGATCTGATTTCATGAGAGGTTCCTTATTTCAGAGGCTGGGGAGCAGGCAAACACCAAATTAACCGGAATCGCCAGATAGCTATAACTAAAGTTATAGTGCTGCTAGTATAGACAATATCTGGCCAACATACAAGGTTGGCATATTCCTATTTCACTGTAGGCATTCGTCTCTCCAGAAGTTGTCATCGTCGCCACGGGACGTGAGCGGCGACTATCGAAATCGGTTAAAATTTCACGTTTATCAACGCACTAGTCAGATCAGCAAATGGCACTCATAGTTCAGAAATACGGTGGCACTTCGGTGGGCTCGCCGGAACGCATTAAAAATGTTGCCAAGCGGGTGGCAAAATGGCATGGACAGGGGCACCAGATTGTGGTGGTAGTTTCGGCCATGAGCGGCGAAACCAATCGTCTGATCGCCCTCGCCAAAGAAATTCAGTCGGACCCCGATCCGCGCGAGCTGGACGTGGTCGTTTCCACCGGCGAACAAGTCACCATCGGTTTGCTGTGCATGGCGCTCAAACAGCTGGGCCTCAAGGCGCGCAGCTATACCGGTAGCCAAGTGAGCATCCTTACCGACAACGCCTACACCAAGGCTCGCATAGTAAGCATTGACGAAAAAAAAATGCGCGCTGATCTTGATGGCGGCTGCGTAGTGGTCGTGGCCGGGTTCCAGGGCGTGGACGAAGTGGGCAATATCACCACTTTGGGGCGTGGCGGTTCTGATACCACTGGCGTGGCGTTGGCCGCCGCGTTAAAAGCGGACGAATGTCAAATATATACCGATGTGGATGGGGTGTACACCACCGACCCGCGCATTGTGCCAGAGGCGCGCCGACTGAAAACCATCACCTTTGAGGAAATGCTGGAAATGGCCAGCCTGGGCTCCAAGGTATTGCAAATCCGGTCGGTCGAATTCGCTGGCAAATACAAGGTCAAGCTCCGCGTGCTGTCCAGTCTAGAAGAACTGGGCAAGGAAGGCCCGGGCACGCTCATTACTTTCGAGGAAGACATCAAGATGGAACAGCCTATCATTTCGGGTATCGCCTTCAACCGCGACGAGGCCAAACTGACCGTGCTGGGCGTGCCGGATCGCCCCGGCATCGCCTATCAGATACTCGGCCCCATTTCTGAGGCCAATATCGATGTAGATATGATCATCCAGAACGTTGGCCACGATGGCACAACGGACTTCTCGTTCACGGTCAACCGCAACGAATACAACCGTGCCACGCAAATCCTGGAGCAGGTCAAGACCCACACCAGCGCACGTGAAATCACCGGTGACAATAAGATCGCCAAGGTTTCCGTAGTTGGCGTTGGCATGCGTTCGCACGTGGGCATCGCGAGCAAGATGTTCCGCACGCTGGCGGAAGAAGGCATCAACATCCAGATGATCTCAACCTCCGAGATCAAAATCTCCGTTGTCATCGACGAGAAGTATCTGGAACTCGCCGTGCGCGTGCTGCATAAGGCGTTTGAGCTGGATCAGTTGGTGGCCTAAGTTGGTGTCTTAAGTTTGACCAGCCTTGGCGGAAAAGGTATTATCGCCAGCCTTTTTGGTGCCGCCGAAACCGTAGTTCTGGTGAGGCTGTAGTCGAAGTGAGTTCGGAGAGATGGCCGAGTGGTCGAAGGCGCTCCCCTGCTAAGGGAGTATGCGGGCAAAACCTGCATCGAGGGTTCGAATCCCTCTCTCTCCGCCACACTTTGATATAATTTGCATACACCGCGCCCGTAGCTCAGCTGGATAGAGTACTTGGCTACGAACCAAGGGGTCGGGCGTTCGAATCGCTCCGGGCGCGCCAGTTTCAAAGGTTTTCAGGTAAGCACCTGCTAACTTTGTATCACAAAAGGCCGACTGTATCATTGAGTCGGCCTTTTCGTTTCTCATCGGAGCGGCTTGACCCGCTCGGGTTTGCGACGATAAATGCGCTCGGTTGTGCGCCCGTCTGCATGTGCGAGAAGCGCACGTGCATGCTCTAAGCTGTTGGCATCGCTGGCACACTTGGCGCGCAGATCGTGCTCTGTGAATTTTACTTCCAGCTTCGTCTCCGCAAGCACGCGCGCCATGAAGCGCTGCCAGAGAGAATCCCAGCCGTTGGCGAAGCCTTCGGCATTGACGTAGCATTCACCTCGCCGATTGCAGAACAAGTAAGGGGAGAGCACGGGGCGGGCTGCTTTGGCCGCATCGATCGCCGCCCGCAGATCGTCCGACCATTCGATGATCAGCCGCTTGCCGGTGGTGCTCGCCGTCTTGCTGGGGGTGACGTGTATACCATCTTCCAACAGGTTTGCCATTGTCAAACGAAGAAGATCGCCACGTCGCAAGCCGGTAAGCAATTTGGTTCGCATATATGCGCGGATCATTTCGATGCTGCCCTTCTTGCGACTTGCCGGCAGGGCCAGGGCTTCGACTAGCTCCCAATCCTGGATATACCGCGTGCGTGGCTTTTCACCTTCAAGCCGCACCTCGGCCTTGAACGGGTGACGGTCAATGTATCCCCACTGCACGGCTTTGGTGAATGCGTGGGAGAGCACCTCGACCTCGCGATGCGCAGAGATCCGGCCGCCAGTGACTCGCCCAGCTTCGCTCGTGGTCTTGACACTGCGCCGATCGACATATTGATAGACCATTTGTGGCTTGATGCTGGCCAAGGGGAGGGCGCCGAATACGGCGCGCAACTTCTTGACGGCAAGTTGGTTGCCTTCTTGTGTTCTCGGCGATTTGGTGGGAATCACTTCGAGCCCGTAGCGGTCGAGCAGCTGGCCCACATTGCGCGCCCTGTCGGTCGAATCGAGGCGCGCAGCCCATGCCTTATACTAATTCGCGTTCAATGATATAGATGTTATCCATTTGAATCTGGCCAAGCTTTGCATACGAGAAGGATCGGATTCGAGTGCCAATAATCCTGCGCTGAGCGCGTTACTGACGAGGCCGGTAAATAGTGCGTGATTTTGATCAGGCGGCATAACGGACATGTTTTTCCTGAAACAGGTTTCGAATGACATGAGGCTGCTTCT
>JAYUNL010000007.1:0-5489 GCA_043761745.1 Rhodocyclaceae bacterium | reverse complement strand
TGGGCAACGTATCGCTTGAACTCATCGGATATGCCCATCGCGTTCTCCACAAAATAGGCTGCTTTAATGATAGCATAGGTTGTGACACAGTAAGACTAGGGCCGGCGACTGTCGATAGCGTGCATGAACTCGTTGCGCAATTGGTCGGATTTTTCAAACACACCGGTATAAGCCTGCGTCACCACGCGCTCGTCGCCGCGCCGGTCTTCGCCCAGCAGCAGGCAAAGCTGTTCCGCCTCCACCACGCAAGCCGCGCCCTGCGCTTTGCCGTGATGGGTAAGCGCTTCGGCAATGTCGCGCGTCATCCATTCCTGGTAGGTGAAGCGGTGGCCGATGGCGTCCACCAGCCGCGCAATGCGGCCGAAGCCATGCAGCCGCCCGCCCGGCACATAAGCCACATGCGCCAGGCCGCGAAACGGCACCAGATGATGTGGGCATACGCCATGTACGGCGATGCCGCGCACCACCACCATGTCCGTGCGGCTATCCTCGAAGCCTTCACCTAAAGCCTCCGCCGGATCCATGTCGTAACCGCCCAAAAGACGCCGTTGCCACAAAGCCCGCACGCGCTCAGCCGTGCGTCCCATGTGCGCCACGTCCGGCGCAAGTCCACAGGCGCGCAACAGATCAGACACCGCCTGCTCAAAGGCGACGGGGTCGAAGTCATTCCGGCGGGGAATGCCAATGCCGTCAGAATATTCTGGGGGGTGATCGTGAGCGGAGGAATCGGACATGAGCTGCATCCTTAGAAGGAACTGGAGCCGGAAATCATACACTGAGCGGCAGGAGAGCCTTTGCTAACCACCCTCGCGGCACTGGCGTCCATTCATGCGCGTGAACGTCGCGCCATCGCCATTGCCATACCGATTGGGCAGGATGCAGATATCGATGGGAAAGCTATCGGTCGCGTCGCGCAAATCTTGCGGGAAGGCGGCAAAAGGAGCAGCTTGATGCACGACCGCATTAATGTAGTCGATCTCCGCCTGTTGATCGGCGCCGTATAAAATCTTGAAGCGCTTCACCGAGCCATCCTTGCCCAGCACCACGCGCACGGCAGCGACACGCGCACCTCGCTCGGTGTGCTCGCGCCTGACCATGGTGGCCGTGCGATTGAGCTTGCGCGTCAGCGCATCCAGATACATCTCCAGAGTAAAGCGATCCACCTGAGCGCCCATGCGTGGGACCACCTTCTGTGGGCTGTCCTCATCATCATCGCCGGGTGTGGGCAGGCTGCGCGCCATGGTTTTCGCGCGTTGCTCCAGCGACCGCCCGGCCAGCGGCTTGGCTTCCGTCGCCAGTTCGTTCAAAAACTGATCCATCTCGTTGCGCTGGCGCACCGTCCATTGCGGCGGGGGTTCGGCGATCGCCCGATTGGAGTTTTGTGGCATGGCCAGCACGTGGCGCTGCGGCTCCTTACTGCGCTTGGTCGGTTTGGTCAGTTGGGCGTTCTGATCTTCCGCGGGACGCGGCGGCTCACGCGTGGTCAGGCGCGCGGTAAAGGGGCGGCCTGGCTGGCCGTGCGGCGGTCCAATGGTGACAGCCATAGCCAGCAAATGCAGCGCGACCGAAATCGCAATCGCCAGACGGAAGCGATTGCGCTCGCGCAGGGCTTGCTGGGCAGTGAAAATGAATTCGTCTAGGGCGTACATGGAAGAATTGCGGGCAGCGGCCAGTCAGGACGACCAGCACACTCGCCTCATGCGACTATAACAGGCGCGGCGAATGCGGCGTTGCTTGCGTTCGCTAACGCACGGTGTGGGCTAACCGTCTGGACTAAAATACGCGCTATGATTTCTTCGCCAAAATCAAGCGCTATACCATTGGTGCTCCTACCGGGCCTGCTCAACGATGACCGCCTCTGGCGTGCCCAGATCGACGGCCTGTCCGATGTGGCAAAATCTCAAGCCGCCGATCTCACCGGCGCCGATACTATACGCGCCCTGGCCGCCGCAGTGCTGGCTACCGTGGCGGCACCGACATTCGCGCTGGCCGGACTCTCCATGGGCGGCTATGTCGCCCTGGAAATCATGCGTCAGGCGCCCGAAAGAATTGTGGCGCTCGCCCTGCTCGATACCTCCGCGCGACCGGATACGCCTGAGTCCACGGAGAATCGCCGCCAGCTCATGAGCCTCGCCGAGACGGATTTCCCCGCTGTCACCGCCAAGCTGTTGCCCAAGCTGCTGACGCCCACCCAGCAAAGCGATCCAGCGATTGTTGCGCTGGTCTATGCGATGGCGAATGCGGCGGGTAAAGATGCCTTCTTCCGCCAGCAGCGCGCCATCATGGGCCGCGCCGACAGCCGACCGCATCTCGCCGCTATCCATTGCCCGACGCTCGTGCTGTGTGGACGGGAAGACGCCATCACGCCGGTAGCCATACACGAAGAGCTGCAAAACGGCATCGCTAGCTCGCAACTGCGCGTGATCGACCAGTGCGGCCATCTCTCCACCCTCGGCCAACCGCAGCAGGTGACGCAAGCGCTGCGGGAGTGGCTAAGCGGGGTTTAATTCTAGCGTTGCGTAGCACGAGCGGCGGCAGGCACAATACCGTCTTTAATATTCTTGCCGCGCCATGCCCACCATCGAAATATTCGCCCTGTTCCTGCTGGCCGCAATGGCCTGGCTTTGGCTCGACAGCACCAAAGCACGAGAAATAGGCATCGCCGCCGCGCGCGCCGCCTGCGAAGCGGAAACCCTGCTGTTTCTTGACGCAACCGTCGCCATAGAATCGCTGCGTCCCGTGCGCGACAGCGACGGCCGCCTGCGGCTACGCCGCGTCTATGGCTTCGAATACAGCGATACCGGCAACAACCGCCGCAAAGGCCACGTCACCATGGTCGGCCACGATGTGGTGCTCTTCCACCTGCGTCCGCGCCTGGTGCCGGTGGAGCGAACCTTGCACTGAGCGTCAGAACGGATATCAATCCAAAGCGGGCTGACCCACCCATGCCGAGAGCATGCTAAGCGCAGCCATGTCTATGCCTTCGATCGGAAAGCTGACCGGCTCATCCTCGCGCTGCGCGCCGATGACGTAGAGTAACGGCAGATAATGCTCTAGCGTAGGCACGGCGAGGTGCGCTTGGACATCGAGCCGCTCGTAGTCGACCAAGGCGGCGTGGTCGCGCCGCGCCAGGCGATTCTTGATGGTTTGCTCGAAGCGTGCGGCCCAATCATAAGACTCGTCGGCCTCGCTCTCCCATTTCAGCTTGGCGAGGTTATGCACAACATTGCCGCTGCCCAGCAAGAGTACGCCCTCGTCACGCAGCGGCGCCAACCGCCGGCCCAGCTCGTAATGAAATGCCGCCGGCTGAGTGCGGTCCATGCTCAGTTGCAGCACGGGCACATCCGCCTGAGGAAACATATGCGCAAGTACCGACCAGGTGCCGTGATCAATGCCCCAGCGCTGATCCAGTTCAACCTCAAGCGGACGAAGCAGCGCGCTCACCCGCTGCGCCAGTGCCGGGTCGCCCGGTGCGCCATAGCGAAAATCAAACAGCGCTTGCGGGAAACCCGCGAAGTCGTGAATAGTGACCGGCGCTGGCATCGCCGTCACCGCCACACCCGGCACATACCAGTGAGCGGAAATCGCCAATATGGCGCGGGGCTTCGGTAGGCTGGCACCAATGCGCCGCCACACCGCTGTGTAGCGGTTGTCGGCAAGCGTATTCATCGGATTGCCGTGGCCGACGAATAGCGCGGGCATAGACGAACTCTGCATCGCACCACTCCGAATTGCTGGGTTGCCTCGGGGTTAACTGAAGGCCGCTTGACTCTAGCATGGTTGCCCGGTACATATCGCCTTCAAGGTAACCGCCGCAGGCGACCTATCCATGAGCATCAGTGCCGCCGCCAGAAAATTGATTCTCGATGCCGAAGGCCTGAGCGCAAAACCAGACTGGCCGGGTGGGCAATCCGGTGTGACCATCGGCTTTGGCTACGATCTCGGTTATGTGACCGTCGATCAGTTCGAGTCGGACTGGGGCGAAGCCCTGCCGGCCTCAGCGGTGGCGCGTCTCAAGGAAGTAGTCGGCCTGCGCGTGCTGCGCGCCAAAAACCGTGTTGCCGGCCTGGCGGATATCCGCATCACGCGCGCGCAAGCCGAGCAGATTTTCACCCTGCGTACCCTGCCGCTTTATGAATTCCGCACGGCGCAAACCTTTCCCGGTGTCGACAAGCTGCCTGAAGATGCCCGCGGCGCGCTGGTCTCGCTGGTCTACAACCGCGGCACTTCCATGACCGACAACTCCCCCGAAGACCGCCGCCGCGAAATGCGCGCCATTCGCGACGTCGTGGCGAATGACGATCTCAAGGAAATCGCCACCCAACTACGCGCCATGAAACGGCTGTGGCTGGGCAAGAAACTCAATGGCTTGATCGCGCGCAGAGAGCAGGAGGCAAAACTGGTGGAAAGTTGTGTCACGTAGGTGAGCTTCACCCACTTTTCTCCTTCCAGTTATCAAGGGTTATACCCCATCTCTTGGAAGACGAAATTTCGGGGGAAGCTCAGACAGCTTCCAGCAAGAATCAATTCGAGCCTGGAACCTTTAATTGTGGTCTGTCCCCGATTGTTCCATCTGCGCCAAGAAAGTCAGGGTGAGCTTGTTGTAGCGGGGTAATTTCCGTTCATGCGTCGGTCACCGCGCCGAGACTTGCGCTTGACACCAGCCGGGCGTATTTTGCCAATACCCCGCGTGTATAGCGTGGATTTGGCGGCTGCCACAGGGCACGGCGCCGTGCCAGTTCTTCGTCGCTAATATTCAGTTGTAGCAGGCGGGCTCCAGCGTCGATAGTGATGAAATCCCCTTCCTCGACCAGCGCGATGGTGCCGCCCACTGCCGCTTCGGGCGCAACGTGCCCCACTACAAAGCCATAGGTGCCGCCGGAAAAACGGCCATCGGTGATCAGCGCGACGCTTTCCCCCATCCCTGCCCCCACCAGCGCCGCCGTAGGCGACAACATTTCACGCATCCCGGGCCCGCCCTTCGGGCCTTCGTAGCGGATGACGACCACATCCCCGGGTTTGATATTTTCCGCCAAGATCGCTTCCATGCAGGCTTCCTCTGAATTAAACACGCGCGCCGGACCGGTGATCTTCGGGTTCTTGATGCCACTAATTTTGGCTACCGCCCCTTCCGGCGACAGATTGCCTTTCAGAATCGACAAGTGTCCTTGTGGGTAAACCGGGTTATGCCAGGGACGGATCACGTCCTGATCGGGACGCGGCTCTGCGGAGATATTGTTCAGTACCTCGGCGATAGTCTCGCCGGTGATGGTCAGGCAATCTCCATGCAGCACACCGTGTGCCAGGAGCATCTTCATTACCTGCGGGATGCCGCCCGCGCGGTGGAGGTCGGTCACCACGTAGCGGCCGGATGGTTTCATGTCGCCTAATACCGGTACGCGCCGACTGATCGTCTCAAAATCATCGATGCTCAACTCGACGCGCATGGCATGTGCTATCGCCAGCAAATGCAACACGGCATTGGTCGT
>JAYUNL010000006.1:0-2937 GCA_043761745.1 Rhodocyclaceae bacterium | reverse complement strand
GCTGATTTCGGCAGCATCAAGCTTAATCTGAATGAACCCAAATGAAGTTGTATGGAATTTCTAATTGCTCCACGGTAAAAAAAGCGTGTGACTGGCTGGGCCACCATGACATCACGGTCGAGTTCCATGATTTTAAAAAACTCGGGCTTGATATCTCCATTGCACAAAACTGGCTGCAACAAGCAGACTGGATCAAACTGATCAATCGTAATGGACTGACCTGGCGAGGTCTTCCGGAACAACGCAAACAGCTTATTCAAGACGCGGCTGGCGCGCTCACGCTGATGCTGGAAAAGACCAGCGTGATCAAACGACCGGTATTGGAGCAAAACGGCAAGCTGCTGCATGTCGGTTTTGACGAAGCGGCTTATTCCAAGATTTTCAATCTGTCCTCATAAACTATCAATATGTCTGAAACACTACAGTTAGCCCAAGCCTTAATTGCCCGCCGCTCACTTACGCCCGACGATGCAGGCTGTCAGGACATACTAGTCGAACGTCTGGAAAAGCTCGGCTTCAAGATAGAGCGCATGCGTTTCGGCAACGTGGATAATTTATGGGCACGGCACGGCACGTCCAGTCCCGTTATCGTATTCGCTGGGCACACCGATGTCGTGCCCAGCGGTCCGCCGGAATCGTGGTTCAGTCCGCCGTTCGAACCCACCATACGCGATGGCATGCTGTATGGACGCGGCGCAGCGGACATGAAGACCTCCATCGCAGCATTCATCACCGCCATTGAAGCGTTTCTCGCGCTACACCCTAAACATGATGGCTCGATTGCGCTGCTGATCACCTCCGACGAAGAGGGTGTGGCGGTGGACGGTACAGTCCGTGTGGTAGAAGTGCTGAAAGCCCGTGGCGAAATGATCGACTATTGCATCGTCGGCGAACCCACCTCGAACAAACAGGTCGGCGACATAATCAAGAACGGACGGCGCGGATCACTGTCCGGCACGCTGATCGTCAAGGGTATCCAAGGTCACATCGCCTATCCGCATCTGGTGAAAAACCCGGTGCACCTCATCGCGCCGGCCATCGTCGAAATGGCCAGTACCATCTGGGACGAAGGCAACGAATATTTCCCGCCGACTTCCTGGCAGATTTCGAATTTTCACGCCGGCACCGGCGCCGACAACGTGGTGGCAGGCAGCGCGGAAATTTTATTCAACTTCCGCTTTTCTACTGCCAGCAAGCCCGACAATCTCAAGACCCGCCTGCATGCAATTCTCGACCGACACGGCGTCGAGTACGACTTGCAATGGACGCTCTCGGGCAAACCCTATCTCACGCCGCGCGGTAGCCTGGTCGAGGTCGTCGCCGCCGCCATACGCGAAGTGACCGGCGTGGAAACAGCGCTTTCCACCAGCGGCGGCACATCCGACGGCCGCTTCATCGCCGACATCTGCCCGCAAGTGATCGAGCTGGGCCCACTCAACGCCACCATCCACAAAATCAATGAATGCGTGCCAGTGGCCGACATCGAGCCGCTCTCGCAAATCTATCAAGGCACGCTACAGCGGCTACTGGCGCCATGAGCCACGATCACAACCACGACAGCAGTCACAACGACGGGCCGCCGGAAGAACTCATCACCGTCCGCGATTTCCTGCGCTGGGCGGTCAGCCGCTTCAACGACGCCGGCCTGTTCTTCGGCCACGGCACACAGGAAGCCTATGACGAAGCGGCCTATCTCATTCTGCACACCCTGCACTTGCCGCTAGACCGCTTGGAGCCCTTTCTCGACGCAGCGCTGACGGCCGACGAACGCGATGCCCTCCACGCCATTCTCATGCGCCGCGTACACGAGCGTGTGCCGGCCGCCTACCTCACGCACGAGGCCTGGCTGGGCAGTTACCGCTTCTATGTCGATGAGCGCGTGCTGGTGCCGCGCTCGCATATCGCCGAGTTGTTGGCCGATGACGCCTTCTCGCCTTGGCTGAGCGATGCAGAAGACATCGCCGATGCGCTCGATTTGTGCACCGGCTCGGGCTGTCTCGCCATTCTGCTCGCCGAGGCGTTTCCGCATGCGCAGGTGGATGCTGTCGATATCTCCACCGATGCGCTCGAAGTAGCGAAGAGAAATATCGCCGACTACGACCTAACAGGACGTGTGCAGCCCATTCATTCGGACCTCTTCGATGGACTACGCGACCGTAGCTACGACCTGATTATTTCCAACCCGCCTTATGTCACGGCCGAATCGATGCGCGCCCTGCCCGAGGAATACCGCCATGAGCCGGTGCTGGCGCTGGCGGCAGGCGAAGACGGGCTGGACATCGTGCGCCGCATCCTCGCCGAGGCGCGCACACACCTCAAGCCGAATGGCGTACTGGCCGTTGAAATAGGCGGCAACAGCGCCATCGTGGCGCGCGCATTCCCAGATGTTGAGTTCACCTGGCTGGAATCGGGCAGCGGCGAAGGCCAGGTGTTCCTGCTCACGCGCGAGCAGTTGCCGTAGCGGGCCGGTGATCGCTCGACCTGACCTGCCCAACTTCACAAAATTGGACGAACACGCGCGACGGTATCAAGCGGATATGCACCATTACCTGACGTAGGCAGAAAACCATCGAAGATATGCTGCCATGGCAGGGTCTGTTCACATTCATTTTGTCGGATGCGTTGTTTCCCAATGCGTCGGATGCAAGGCGCGCGACGACGTTAATGGCCGCTCCCTTAATTAGGAGCGCAACGCCGCAGCCGGCGCATTGGGAAGCAACCCGAAGGGAACGGGTGTTTTAGGCCCCATGGCTGCGTTGCGGCTCGCTTGTAGGGAACGGACCATACGGCGCGAGCCACGCCTTGCCCGGTGGTCGCGAACCGGAATCTGGCATCGTATCTTCGCGCAATTGGCGCAGGATGCGGATTTCGAAGAGGTGTTTATCGACAGCACCATTGTTCGTGCGCACCAACACGCCGCAGGGGCACCAAAAAAAA
>JAYUNL010000005.1:0-3274 GCA_043761745.1 Rhodocyclaceae bacterium | reverse complement strand
CTGCCGAGACAGGATTTTGAGTGGATGTTCGATGCGGGCAAGATGACGCCGACGTCGTCACTCGCCCTGCTGGGCAAGATGCAGCCGACCAGCGGTTTTGGTGAGGTGTTCCAATACAGCAATGTGATGGCCGCCGCGGCGGGCTACATCGCTGGCCACATGGTTTACCCGAAGGAAGAACTAGGTGCAGCGTATGACCGGGCGATGAAGGAAAAGGTATTCGATCCACTCGGGATGACGTCAACTACCTTTGATATGCAGCGTGCGCAACGCGGCAATCACGCCAGCCCCCATGGTGACGATATTGACGGCAAACCTGCTGTCGCCAATATGGCGTTTAACTACACCGTTGGGCCGCACCGACCCGCCGGGGGTGCATGGTCATCAGCGCATGACATGACACACTACGTTCAGCTTGAATTGGCGCAGGGCAAGCTACCGAATGGAAAGCAATTCGTGTCGGCAGAAAACCTGCTTGCTCGCCGCAAGGAGCAGGTAATCGTCGGCGAGGACATGATCTACGGCATGGGCCTAATGGCTGAAACGAAATTTGGCGTGCCGGTGGTCTATCATGGTGGGAGTATGGCCGGGTACAAGAGCAATATTTACATGCTCCCCGAGTCAGGGATCGGCGCGGTGTTGCTGACAAATTCCGATACCGGTCAAATGCTGCTGCGGCCGTTCATGCGGCGCCTGCTGGAAGTTATCTTTGACGGAAAACCAGAAGCGGTCGACGATATCGCTTCCGCGGCCAAGCGTTTTAGAGCTGCACTTGCCAAAGACCGCGAACGCCTTGAAGTTCCCGCTGAAAAGTCGCAGGTGGCAAAGCTTGCGCACAACTACAAGAGCCGCGAACTGGGACGGCTGGTGGTGGAACAGCGGGGGGGCGCCACGGTGTTTGATTTTGGCACTTGGAAAAGCGCCGTAGCTACCAAGAAAAATGATGATGGGACTATTTCCTTCATAACGACAAATCCTACCAACGACGGTTTCGAATTTGTGGTGACTGAGCGCGATGGCAAGCGTGGCTTGGTTACGCGCGACGGGCAGCACGAATACCTGTATGAAGAAGGCCGCTAATTGGTACGCTACGTCCGCTTGAGAGCGAATTGGAAAGTGGGCTCGAACGGCAGCAATGGGTCGTGGGCTGCCCTTTGAGGACTCAGTGAAAATCGGCCATATACGGTCATAGAATTTTCTCGGAAGCGGTCATTAAGTAACGCCGTTCTCTTCTTAGCTTGCCAGAGCGCGGGCCGGATTACCCCCTGTGCGCGATAGGCCCCACTCCTGGAATTCGCTGTCAAGTACGTTCGTGAATTGGTGGATGCTCGGACTGACATGGGTACTGCATCTCGCACAGAATCGATAAACCAGCTCGCGCGCTAACAAATAGGCCATAGCAGTAACGCAACCACGGATCAGAGCTTTGCATTACGGCAAGAGTGGATTGACAGCGCCAAACCGAGGGCCATGAATGAATAGGCCGCCGTTCGTAGGTCAGCACTTGATCGTGTACGTCGCGAGGTCGGCGGCCGGGTACGATACTTCAGTCGTGGCATACTCCATATAAAATCCGCGGTCGAATTTAAAGCGGCAAACGTAGCCAATGGTTAACGCCAGTCGGCGACGACGATAGAGGGAGTGCACAATGAACATGCGATCACCAGAGTTGAACGCGGCTAGCGGTCGTCAACGCGAACTTGTTGCCGTTGCCTTGCTGATATGTTTGCTGCTGGGGCTGCCCATCGCGGTATGGCTTGATGTGCAAAGCCAGACGCGCTTAATTTTGCAGCGTCAGGCCAGCGATCTGAATTCGATGATCACCGGCATACGCGGCTACTACAGCAACAATGTCGTGGCGCGGATTCTTGAGCAGCACGGCTCGAACATCAAAGTGATCCACAACTACGAAGTCGTGCCAGGTGCCATCCCGATTCCAGCCACGCTTTCACTTGAGTTGGGCGGCATCATCGCCGACAAACAGTCGGCGGTCGCCTATCGCTTCATATCGGACTTTCCGTTTATCAATCGTGCACCACATGCATTGGACGACTTCGAGAAGTCTTCGCTCGCCGGTCTGCGCATGGCGCCGGATGAATTTCCGCTGGTGGAATCGACTTCCAGCGGCCTGCGCAGCCAGGTGCGCATGATTACACCCGTCATCATGGGCGCAGCCTGCGTGAGCTGTCACAACAGTCATCCTGAGAGCACAAAGCGCGATTGGAAGGTCGGTGATGTACGCGGCATCCAGGAGGTAACCGTTAATCAGCCGATTGCATTGAGCTTGGGAACATTCAAATTCAGCATGCTCTATTTCTTGTGCGTGGCGATTATCGGTCTGGCGTTTATCTATATGCAGCGTCGGCAGAACGCGACCATCCTACATGTGAACCAGGAGCTCGAGGGCGCGAACAAGTTTCTTGCGTCGATCTCGATGAAGATCTCGCATTACCTTTCACCGCAGATTTACAAGAGTATTTTTAGTGGCGAGATGGACGTGGAGTTGGAGACGCGCCGCAAGAAACTCACCATTTTCTTTTCCGATATCAAAGACTTCACGGCGTTGACGGAAAAGCTGCAGCCCGAGGACCTGACTGCGTTGATCAATGAGTACTTCACCGAAATGTCGACGATCGCCTTGAAGCACGGCGGCACTATTGATAAATTCATCGGCGACGCGATTCTAGTTTTTTTCGGCGATCCGACGACTCAGGGGGTGGAGGGCGACGCGAAAGCTTGTGTGAGAATGGCCATCGAAATGCAGCACCGCCTCGGCGAACTCAATGTCGGCTGGCGCAAGCTTGGGGCCGAAGAGCCATTCAGGGTTCGTATTGGTATCAACACCGGATTCTGTAACGTCGGCAACTTCGGAAGCGTTGAACGCATGGATTACACCATTCTGGGCGCGGAGGTGAACCTGTCCGCCCGTTTGCAGTCTGTGGCGCCACCCGGCGGCATCGTAGTCAGCTATGAAACCTACGCACTGGTGCAGGATATGGTCGCCGGCGTCTCGCTCCCCGCGGTCACCATGAAAGGTATTGCCCGCGAAGTCGTGCCGTACGTCATCGAGGGATTGCTGGCGACCGATGGCACTACCCTGCGCGTATTCAGCGAACACTCGAACGGGCTCGATCTTTACCTTGATCTTGGGCGGCTCGATGCTTCTACGTCGGCGTCGGCACGAGCTGTATTGTCCAAAGCAATTTCCGCCTTGGACGAGCGCGCCGGCCAGAAACCTGCCTGACGCCGCGCACCTAGCAAGTTGCTACAAAGC
>JAYUNL010000004.1:0-16307 GCA_043761745.1 Rhodocyclaceae bacterium | reverse complement strand
GCGACGACCGCGCAGCGCTGCGTTCGCGCCGGCGGCAAGCACAACGATCTCGACAACGTCGGCTACACCGCGCGCCACCATACGTTTTTCGAGATGCTGGGCAACTTCAGCTTCGGCGATTATTTCAAGCGCGACGCCATCAATTTCGGCTGGGAGTTGCTGACGAAGGTGTATGGCATACCAGCCGAGAAACTTTGGCTCACGGTCTATCACGAAGACGACGAGGCTTTTGATATCTGGACCAAGGAAATCGGTGTGCCGGTCGAGCGTTGCATACGCATCGGTGACAAAGCGGGACAGCGATACCACTCCGACAACTTCTGGCAGATGGCCGATACGGGTCCGTGCGGCCCTTGCAGCGAAATCTTTTACGACCACGGCCCGGACGTCTGGGGTGGCCCCCCCGGCAGCGCCGAGGCGGATGGCGACCGCTATATCGAAGTCTGGAATCTGGTCTTCATGCAATACAACCGCGATGAGGCCGGCGTGCTGCATCCGCTGCCCAAGCCCAGTGTGGATACCGGCATGGGTCTGGAGCGCATTGCGGCGGTGTTGCAGCATGTGCATAGCAACTACGAGATCGATCTCTTTGAGGATTTGATACGCGGTGCGGCTAGAGAAACCGGCGCCAAAGATATTGCCGACAACTCGCTCAAGGTCATCGCCGATCACATCCGCGCCTGCTCCTTCCTGATTGTCGACGGCGTCATTCCCGGCTCCGACGGTCGTGGTTATGTACTGCGCCGTATCATCCGCCGCGCCATCCGCCACGGCTATCAATTGGGCCAGCGCCAGCCTTTCTTCCACAAGCTGGTGGACGATCTGTGCGCGGCCATGGGCGCCGCCTATCCCGAGCTGACCGCGGCGCGCGATCAGGTGGTCGCGGTGCTGACGCAGGAAGAAGAACGCTTCGCCGAAACCATCGAGCACGGCATGCAAATGCTGGAAGCCGCACTCGCCACGGGCAGCAAGACGCTGGATGGCGAGACCATATTCAAGCTCTATGACACCTACGGCTTCCCGCTCGATCTCACCGCCGACATCGCCCGCGAACGCGGCTGCACCGTGGATCACGCCGGCTTCGACGCGGCGATGGATCGCCAGCGCGACATGGCGCGCTCCGCTTCGCAATTCAAGATGAAAGGCTCGGTGGAATACAGCGGCCAGAGAACCGAGTTCCGCGGTTACGACACGCTGGAAGCCGAGGCGACTGTGCTGGCGCTCTACCATGAAGGCACGCAGGTCGAGGCGCTGACGCCCGGTCAGAGCGGTGTGGTGGTGCTGGATGTGACGCCCTTCTACGCCGAATCCGGCGGCCAGGTGGGCGACAGCGGCGAGCTATCCGCCTCCGGCGCGTGCCTCACGCTGTTTTCCGTGAGCGACGCACAAAAAATCCAGGCCGATGTCTTCGGTCATTACGGCGAATTGAAGAGCGGCGAATTGCATCTCGGTCAGAAAGTCGTCGCGCAAGTCGACAACGCCGCGCGGGCCCGCACCATGCGCAACCATTCGGCCACGCATCTGTTGCACTCGGCCTTGCGCCAGGTGCTGGGCAAGCACGTGCAGCAGAAGGGCTCGCTGGTCGATCCCAATCGCACGCGTTTCGATTTCTCGCAACCGCAGCCAGTGACCGCCGCCCAGATCGCCGAAATCGAGGTGCTGGTGAATCGCGAAATCCGCCGCAATGCGGAGGTTACGGTGCGCACCATGAAATATGACGCAGCCATCCAGCATGGCGCCATGGCGCTCTTCGGCGAGAAATATGGCGACGAAGTGCGCGTGCTGGGCATAGGCGAGTTTTCCACCGAACTCTGCGGCGGCACGCACGTGACACGCACTGGCGACATCGGCCTCTTCAAGATCATCACCGAAGGCGGCGTTGCTGCCGGCATACGTCGCATCGAGGCGGTGACGGGCGAGGGTGCGCTGAATTTCGTGCAGGGGCAGGAGCGCGAGTTGCAGCAAGCCGCGGCCAGCCTCAAGGCACAGCCGCAAGAAGTGACGGCGAAGGTCGCGCAGATCCTCGACAACGTCAAAGCGCTGGAGAAAGAACTAGCGCGCCTCAAATCAAAAATGGCGGCGAGCCAGGGCGATGACCTGCTCGATCAGGTGGTCGACATCAAGGGCGTCAAGTTACTGTCTGCGGCATTGGAAGGCGCCGACGCCAAGGCGCTGCGCGACACGCTGGATAAACTCAAAGACAAACTCAAATCCTGTGTGGTGGTACTGGGTGCGGCGAGCGACGGCAAGGCCGCGCTCATCGCCGGCGTCAGCGCCGATCTCACCGGCAAAGTGAAAGCCGGCGAATTGGTGAACTTCGTCGCCCAGCAAGTCGGTGGCAAGGGCGGCGGCCGGCCGGACATGGCACAGGCCGGCGGCACCGAGCCGGAAAAACTGGCTGCGGCGCTGGCATCCGTGCAAGCCTGGGTGGCGGCCAAGCTCTGATGCGTAATCCGCCCACTCTGCGCTTCACGCTGGACAATCTGCAAGCGCGCAGCGGCGGCTATCTGCCGGAACTGGTCGGCTTCAAGGTGCTCACGCTGGAGCCAGGCCGTCTCACAGCGCGACTGCCGATTGAGAAGCATTTGCTCGCCCCCAATGGTTACCTGCATGCCGCCACCGTCATCGCCCTGGCCGACACCGCCTGCGGCTTCGGCACCATCGCGCATTTGCCTGACGGTGCGCAGTCCTTCACCACCATCGAACTCAAGTGCAATTTTATCGGCACCGTCCGCGATGGTGGCATCGCCTGCGAGGCCACCGTCATGCACGCCGGCCGTACCACCCAGGTGTGGGACGCCACAGTGACCGATGAAGCGACGGGCAATACCGTCGCGCTGTTTCGCTGCACGCAAATGATTCTCTGGCCCAAGCCGTGAGCCGCGAGTCCGCGGCGCGCTTTGATGCCGCCATTGCGCGCGTCGATGCGGCGAATGCGGAAGACCCCAATCAGGAAGTCGCTGACGGCCACGCCGCGCCGAAGGAGCTTATCTACGGCCGGCGCATGTCGGCCATGCTGGCGCGCTTTGCGCCGGAGGCTTCCGAAGCAGTGCGTCTGGCGGTGCGCTGCCAGCACATCCGCCGCTGGGAAATTCCGCGCGACAGCTATCCGCGCGATAAGCCGGGTTACAAGCAATGGCGCACACGCTTGCAACAATTTCACGCCGAAACCGCCGCGAATATTCTGCGCGAACTTGGCTACGACGAAGACTTAATCGGTCGCGTGCAATCCCTGCTGCGCAAGGAAGCGCTCAAAGTGAATCCGGAAACGCAGTTGCTCGAAGATGTGATCGGCCTGGTTTTTCTCGAGCGCTATCTCGTCGATTTTGTTGCGCAGCATCCCGAATACGACGAAGCCAAATGGATAGACATCCTGCAAAAAACCTGGCGCAAGATGTCACCTGCGGGCCACGCGGCGGCGCTGAAGCTGATTAAATTGCCGGAAGGTTTGCTGCCGCTGATTTTGAAAGCGGTGGCGGGAAAAGCTTAGCCGCGGATTGCGCGGAGGAACGCGGATCAGTGCGAATGCGTTTGATGGAAAACAGTGTCGCGCAAGTTTCGTAGGATGGGTGGAGGCGCATTGCGCCGTAACCCATCATTCGGCCGTTGCTGATGGGTTTCGCTGCGCTCCACCCATCCTACGAGATTTGCGCGAGGACGACACAGGGATGGTATTTGTTTTTAATCCGCGTTCATCCGCGCTCATACACGTCATCCGCGGCTAGGCATTTAAAACGGTAGCTTCAAATCAGGCCGGGCTTCCAGTAAGACGCGGCGGAAATCGGCCTGGATGCGCGCTATGGCGGCGTCAGTGTCGGCTTCGAAACGCAGCACCACCACCGGCGTGGTGTTGGAGGCGCGTGCCAGGCCGAAACCATCGGCGTATTCGACGCGCAGTCCGTCTATGGTGATGATCTCTTTCGCATCGGTGAACTGGGCGGTTTTTTGCAAGCCGCTAATGAGCGCGTGAGGCTCACCTTCGCGCATCTTCAAATTAAGCTCCGGCGTGCAAATCGAGTTCGGTAAGGCCTTTAGTGGTGCACCGGCGTCGGTGCTGCGGGAAAGAATTTCCAGCAGGCGCGCACCGGCGTAGAGGCCATCGTCGAAGCCGTGCCAACGCTCTTTAAAGAAAGTGTGGCCGCTCATTTCGCCGGCCAGCGGCGCGCCGGTTTCGCGCAGCTTGGCTTTGATGAGCGCATGCCCAGTGTTCCACATCAACGGCACGCCGCCGTGGCTGCGCACCCAGGGTGCCAGATTGCGCGTGCATTTCACGTCATAGACGATCTCGCCGCCCGGTACGCGGCTCAAGACATCGGCGGCGAAGAGCATGAGTTGGCGGTCTGGGAAAATGATCTCACCGTCTTTGGTGACCACCCCCAGGCGATCTCCGTCTCCGTCGAAAGCGATGCCCAGCTCGGCATCCGTCTCGCGCAGGGCGTGGATGACGTCTTGCAAATTTTCCGGCTTTGAAGGATCGGGGTGGTGGTTGGGAAAATTGCCATCCACCTCGCAGAACAATTCCACCACTTCGCAACCCATGCGGCGGAACAAGGTCGGCGCGATGCCGCCGGCCACACCATTGCCGCAATCGATGACGATTTTCATGGGGCGCGCCAGCTTTACGTCGTCGACGATGCGCGCCAGATAAGCCTCGCGCACGTCGATCTCGGAAATTTGGCCATGCCCCTCGCTGAGCCGGCCGTCAACCAGGCGCTGACGCAAATCGGTGATGGCGGCGCTGTGCAGCGTATCCCAGCCCAACATGATTTTGAAGCCGTTGTAGTCGGGCGGATTGTGGCTGCCGGTGACCAGCACCGCGCTGCCGGTATGCAGGTGGTGGGCGGCGAAATAGCCGACCGGCGTGGGCACCATGCCGATGTCGATGACATCCACGCCGGCGGCGCAAATGCCTTCCATCAGCGCACGGGAGAGCGCCGGGCCGGAGAGCCGGCCGTCGCGGCCGACGACGATTTTATCTACCTTGCGCGTGCGTGCTTCCGAACCGATGGCACGGCCGATGGCGAAGACCGCTTCTGGTGTCAGCGTCTGGCCGACGATACCGCGGATGTCATAGGCTTTGAAAATTTCCGGAGCGGGAATGATGGGCGTGTTGGCGGAGTGGTTCGTCATGGCTGGATTGTTGGGTTGGCGTTATCGAAGAGCGAATGTGATTGCTGATTCCGGGCGGGTCTCACCCGAATTGGTAACCAGGATGAGCATTTCGTCGGCAAGATATTTGCTGTTGGCGAGCATGCTAGGTCAGAGCGTGGGGGAGGATGCGAGTCTATTCTTCTGCCGCAGTTGAATCAATATCGGGAGCCTAAGTTCTAGGGCGGATGAAATGCATCAACAAGCGCTGTGGCAGCCAGTCGAGCTGGGCTGGAAAAGCGCCTGAGACGAAGCCGACATGACCACCTTCTTTGGGGAACTCCAGATGCACGGCCGACGCGACTTCGGCTGCACGCGGTAACGCCTCGGCCGGTAGGAAGGGGTCGTTCTGCGCGTTCAGCACCAGCGTGGGCACGCGCACACCACCGAGCAGGGGCTTGGCGGAGGCGCGCCGCCAGTAGTCCGCGGCATCGCGAAAGCCGTGCACTGGCGCGGTGTAAGCGTTGTCGAAATCATAGAGATTGCGCGCGCGCTGTACGCGCTCGCGTTCGAAGAGATTTGGGTAGTGCGCCAGCTTGGCGAGCGCATTGGGTTTCAAGGTGAGCAGGAAGTTTTTCGCGTAGAGGCGATTGAAGCCGTGTTGCAGGGCGTGGCCGGCTGCGGTGAGATCGAGAGGGGCGCAGACGGCCGCGGCGGCTTGCACCACATCGCGCGCGTGGTGCTCCTGCTCGCCCAGCCACTTCAGCAAGACATTGCCGCCGAGGGAGATACCGACGGCGAAAATTTCCCGCTGCGGAAAGCGGCTGCGGAAGCGGCGTAGCAGCCAGTCGATTTCGGCAGAATCGCCGGAGTGATAGGCGCGCGCCAGGCGGTTGGGTTCGCCCGAGCAGCCGCGAAAATGCGGAATCGCGCCGCCCCAGCCGCGTTGTGCCAGCGCGCGCATCATGGCGCGGGCGTAGTGGCTGCCTGAACTCCCTTCGAGCCCGTGAAACAGCACCAGGAGCGGCGCGCCGGCCTGTTCGGGTGTGGCGAGATGATCGATGTCTACAAAATCGCCGTCGGGCGTCTCCCAGCGTTCGCGCCGATACGGCGGCGTGATGCCGCGACGCAAGAGCGGGTAAACGGTTTGTGCATGGCCACCGCGCAGCCAGGCGGGGGCGTGGTAGGCAACCGGCGCGGATAAGCTCAATGCAGACTGGAGGCGTCGACGGAGGGAGGGGGCGCCGATGAAGCATGGCGCGAGAGCAGGTGCCAACCCTGAGCGCCATGCACATAAACATGCGTGGCGATCACCGGCGGGCGCGGCAGCGTTTCGTCCGGCAGGGAATAGTGTTCGTTGATACTGTGCGTGGCGAGCAATATGCCCTGGCGCCGCACCACATCGGTGACGCGCACGGAGGTACGGGTGTCCTGGGCAAACGCGCGCTGCCAGCCTTCGCGCACCGCGGCGAAGCCCAGGTAGCGCCCGCCCTTTGGATGCACGCACACCACTTCTTCGTCTTCCGCCCAGATACGCATCATGCCCTCGACATCGGCTTGCTCCAGGGCTTCATAGAAGGCCGCTTCGACGTCCAGGGGCGTGGCGAAGAATCGCATCATGGTGTGCTCCTTCAGAGTGATTGCCGGGCGAGTTGTAGAACTCTCGCCGGCGTGATGTCTTGCATGCAACGAAAGTGTCCCAGCGGACAGATGCGCTCGAAGCAGGGGCTACAGGCGAGTTCCAGCCAGATTACCTGAGCCTGCTTCGATAGCGGCGGCGTATAGCGCGGGCTGGAAGAGCCGAAGAGCGCCACCAGCGGGCGTTTCAGCGCGGCGGCCACATGCATGAGGCCAGAGTCGTTGCTGACCACCAGGCGCGCGGCGGCGATCAGGGCGATGGCTTGCGCCAGCGTCGTCTTGCCGCAAAGATTGGCGCAGGCTCCGGGCGCCTGCGCCGCGATTTCATTGCCGATGGTGGCGTCTTTGGCCGAACCGACGAGCCACACGGGATGGCCGTCAGCGTGTAATTCACGCGCCAGTGCGGCGAAGTGTTCGGCGGGCCAGCGCTTGGCCGGGCCGTATTCGGCACCGGGGCAGAACACCACGGGTGCCGGATCGTCGGACAATCCCAAGCTTGCCAGCGTCGCGCGCATTTCGCGCGGATCGACGATGAGCGTCGCTTCGGGCAAGGGAGTGGATGGGTTGTTGTCGCCGCCCGCCAACAAGGCATAGCGATCCACAAGTAGCGGCACGGCTTGTTTGTTGAGTGGCACGATGCGGTTGATGAGCCCATAGCGCGCTTCGCCCAGAAAGCCGATGCGGCTGCGTATGCCGGCGAAGAGCGGCAGCAGCGCGGACTTCCAGGAGTTGGGCAGGACAATGGTGGCGTCATAGCCTTCACGCGCCAGTTGGCGCCCCAGGCGCCAGCGCCCCGCGAGCCGCAACTGGCCATGCGTGTAGGGATTAACGATGATCCGCCGCACCTCCGCCATATGCGCCAGCGCAGGCGCCACCCAGGGTGGCGCGAAAACATCCAGAATCAAACCGGGATGCCGCTCGTGCAGCCGCGTAAACAGCGGCTGGGCGATGATGCTGTCACCGATCCAGGACGGCGCGATGACGAGAATCTTCATGAAGGAATCCGCCGGCTAAGCACCACCGGCAAGCAGCGAATTAATGATGCCCCGTGGGCGCTGCGCCACTGAACACATAGCGCGTGCCGCAGTAGGGGCAGAGGACTTCGCCGGTCTTGGTCGGATCGAGAAACACGCGTGGATGCCGCGCCCACAACGGCGCATCGGGCAGCGGACAATGCAGCGGCAAGTCGTGGGCGGTGACCGCGACGACTCGGGTTTTACCGTTCACATCGGGCATGTTGGCCTCCTAGACCTTGGCGAGCCAGTCCTTGTGCGCCGGCACCTTGCCGTTCACCACATCGAAGAACAGGCTCTGGATTTTTTCCGTGATGGGGCCGCGTTTTCCCGCGCCGATCTGACGGCCGTCGAGTTCGCGGATAGGCGTAACTTCGGCGGCGGTGCCGGTGAAGAAGGCTTCGTCGGCGATGTAGATATCGTCGCGCGTGAGACGCTTGGCGGTCACTTCATAGCCCAACTCCTTGGCGAGCTGGATCACCGAGTGCCGCGTGATGCCGACCAGCGCCGAGGCGATTTCCGGCTCGTAAATACGGCCGTCTTTGATGACGAAAAGATTTTCGCCGGCGCCTTCGGCCACGAAGCCGTCCACATCCAGCAGCAGGGCTTCGTCGTAGCCATGCTCGGTGGCTTCGAGATTGGCCAAGATGGAGTTGGCGTAAGTGCCCGAGTATTTCGCGCGACACATGGAGACATTGACGTGATGGCGCGCGTAGCTCGATGTCTTGACGCGGATGCCATTGGCCAGGCCTTCTTCACCCAGGTAAGCGCCCCAGGGCCAGGCAGCGATGGAGACATGCACTTGCGCACCGCGCGGCGACACGCCCATTTTTTCCGAGCCGTAAAAAGCGATAGGCCGCACGTAGCAGGATTCGAGCTTGTTGGCGCGCACGACTTCCTTCTGCGCTTCCATCAGCACTTCTTTCGTGTACGGCATTTTCATCATGTAGATGTGCGCCGAGTTGAAGAGCCGGTCGGTGTGCTCTTTCAAACGGAAAATCGCGGTGCCGTCCACCGTCTTGTAGGCGCGCAAGCCTTCGAATACGGCCAGACCGTAGTGCAGGGAATGGGTGAGCACGTGGGTCGTGGCTTCACGCCACGGCACCAGCTTGCCATCGTGCCAAATAAACCCATCGCGGTCGGACATCGACATTTCATTTCTCCAGCGAATTTTTAAAGCCAAATTTTAGCCGATTTCGGCACGGGCCGGCGCGCTACAACACCACTTGCGTGCCCAGCTCCACCACACGATTGGGTGGTAGCTTGAAGTAGGTAGCGGCGCTACCGGCGTTGCGGAACATGGCGACGAACAACTTCTCGCGCCAGAAGGCCATGTCCGAACCGAGCTTGGGCAACAGGGTTTCTCGACCAAGGAAGAAGGAGGTTTCCATAGGTTCGAGTTGCAGTCCCTGTTCGGCACACCACTCCAGCGCGGCAGGCACATCGGGATCTTCCATGAAGCCGAAAAAGAGTTTGACCTTATAAACATGGTGAGCCATGGACTCGACCAGCACACGTTGCGAATTCTGTACGCGCGGCACCGGCAGCACCGACACCGTCATCAGCACGATGCGTTCGTGCAGCACCATGTTGTGCTTGAGGTTGTGCAGCAGCGCGTGCGGCACCTGATCGAGGCGCGTGGTCATGAACACGGCGGTGCGCGGCACGATGGAAGCGCCCATCTGCTCGTACATGTCGACAAAAGCCTGCAAGGGCATGGCGCCGCTTTCCAGGCGTGTGCTCAACAAGCGCCGGCCGCGCTTCCAGGTAGTGAGCAAAGTGAATACGCCCAGACCGAAAAGCAGCGGAAACCAGCCGCCATCGTGGATCTTCAGCATGTTTGCCGAGAGGAAAGCGAGGTCGACCAGCATCAGCGCGCCGAACACCAAGGAGGCGCGCCACTTGCTCCAGCCCCATTCACTGCGCGCCACGAGATAGGCGAACAGGGTGGTGATGACCATGGTGCCGGTCACGGCAATGCCGTAGGCCGAGGCCAGGTTGGAGGATGATTTAAAAGTCAGCACCAGCACGATGATAGAAGCCAACAGCGCCCAGTTGATGGCCGGCAGATAAATCTGCCCCATCTCCCGGCTGGAGGTGTGTTGCACTTCCATGCGCGGCGAATAGCCAAGCTGCATGGCCTGCCGCGTCATGGAGTAAGCGCCGGAAATCACCGCTTGCGAGGCAATGACCGTGGCTGCGGTGGCCAGCGCCACCAGCGGGATCAGCGCCCAGTCGGGCGCCATCAAGTAAAACGGATTTTGTATAGCGGCGTCGTCGCGCAAGACCAGCGCGCCCTGGCCGAAATAGTTCACCATCAGCGCCGGCAACACCAGCGCGAACCAGGCCAGCCGTATGGGCTCGCGGCCGAAGTGGCCCATGTCGGCATACAGCGCCTCGGCACCCGTCAGTGTGAGAAAGGCCGTCCCCATGGCCAGAAAACCCATGAGCGGATGCGCCAGAAAGAAGTGCAGTGCATAGCCCGGCCAGATGGCGTTTAGCACCTCTGGCGTCTGGATGATTTGCAGCACGCCCATCGCCGCGAGGCTGGCGAACCAAAACACCATGATGGGGCCGAACAGCTTGCCGATCTGCGCGGTGCCGCGTTTTTGCACAGCGAACAGCGCGATGAGTATGCCCAGCGTGAGCGGAATGACGTAGGGCTTGAAGGTCGGCGTGACAATCTCAATGCCCTCTACGGCGGAGAGCACCGAGATCGCCGGCGTGATCACGCCATCGCCGTAGAACAACGCGGCGCCGAAAAGTCCCAGCAGCATGATCTTGTTCTTCACGCTGCTGTTTTTGATGTCGCCGCTCTGTGCGCGCGCCAGCACCAAGGCCATCAGCGCCATGATGCCGCCTTCGCCGTGGTTGTCGGCACGCAGAATGAGGACGACGTATTTTAAGGATACGACGATCATTACTGCCCAGAAAATCATCGACAGCACGCCCAGCACGTTGTCCGGCGTCACCGGCACCGGATGATGCGCGCCGGCAAACACTTCCTTGAAGGCGTAAAGCGGGCTGGTGCCGATGTCGCCATACACCACGCCCAGCGCGGCGAGCGAGAGCGCGGTGAGGCGCGATTTGTCCGTGTTGTCGTCCGTGTACATTCGGGTGAGTATTGATTTTGTGCGGAGAAGGGATTCCGGCGCTAGCCTCGCCAGTCCACGCCTTGCGGAATACCCGCATTGTAGACGAGCGGCTGCCACACAGCGCGGTAAAATGCGCCCATGGAAATCTGGAAGCCCAATGTCACCGTCGCCGCCATCATTGAGCGAGACGGCAAGTTTCTGCTGGTGGAAGAAGAGACGGACGAAGGCGTCCGTTTCAATCAGCCGGCCGGGCATCTCGATGAAGGTGAATCACTGCTGGCCGCCGCCGCGCGGGAAACCCTGGAAGAAACCGCGCATCGCTTCGTGCCGAAGTTTATCGTTGGCGTCTATCAATGGCCGCGCCCCAAACGCGATATCACCTATCTGCGTTTCGCTTTTGGTGGCGAGGTGGTCGGTGAGGAGGTAGGCCGCGCACTAGACAAAGGCATACTAGGTGCTCACTGGCTCACGCCGTCTGAAATTGAAGCGTGCCGCACGCAGCACCGCAGCCCGTTGGTCATGCGCTGCCTGGAAGATTATTTGGCCGGCAAGCGCTACGACTTGGATCTCATTACACACTATGACTAAAACAGTGGTGGTCGGCATGTCCGGCGGCGTGGATTCGTCGGTGGCGGCATTGTTGCTGAAACAGCAGGATTGGAAAGTCGTTGGCCTGTTCATGAAGAACTGGGAAGACGATGACGACGATGAATATTGTTCTTCGCGTCAGGACTTGATCGACGTTGTTTCTGTCTGCGACATCATCGGCATCGATCTCGAAGTTGTGAACTTCTCGGCCGAATACAAGGAACGCGTCTTTAGCGAATTCCTGCGCGAATACCAGGCTGGCCGCACGCCCAATCCCGATGTGTTGTGCAATGCCGAAATCAAGTTCAAGGCCTTTCTCGATCACGCCTTGAACTTGGGCGCAGACATGATCGCCACCGGCCACTATGCGCAAGTGCGTGAAGTGCAGACGGAGTTGGTCAGCGAATTCCAGTTACTCAAAGCCGAGGACGGAACCAAGGACCAGAGCTATTTTCTCTATCGTCTCAATCAGGCGCAGTTAGCGAAAACGCTCTTTCCGCTAGGCGCGATCTACAAACGCGATGCGCGCAAAATGGCGCAGGACGCTGGTCTGCCCAACTTCGCCAAGAAGGATTCAACCGGCATCTGCTTCATCGGCGAGCGGCCCTTCAAGGAATTCCTCGAACGCTATCTGCCGCGCCAGCCCGGCGAGATACGCACGCTGGACGGCAAGCTGGTTGGCCAACATGACGGCCTCATGTATCACACCCTCGGCCAGCGCAAGGGCCTGGGCATAGGCGGCATTGCCGGCGGCGAGAAAGACGGCGAACACGATGCCTGGTATGTCGCCGGCAAAGATATGGAGAAGAACATCCTCTACGTCGTGCAAGGTCATGATCACCCGGTGCTGTTCTCAGACCGCCTGAAGGCCATGGACTTATCCTGGATCGCCGCGCGCCCACCGCACACCCATTGGGTCTATACCGCCAAAACCCGCTACCGCCAGCCCGATGTGCCTTGCGAAGTGGAATCGGTCGACACCGAGCAGTGCATCGTCGCCTTCGCTGGCCCGCAATGGGCCGTCACACCGGGCCAGTCTGTAGTGATCTACGAGAGCAAGGTGTGTCTTGGCGGGGGCGTCATTTTCTAACATGACTTGCCAATGAAGGGTGTTCCGGCATTGGCGCTCCTATTGAAAATCGTATGGATGACCGCTTCTTGTTTGTCGTCCCCGCGCAAGCGGGGATCCAGCGACGTTCAGGCAAGACCTAAGGCAAGACGCTGGATTCCCGCCTTCGCGGGAATGACGCTGCAAGCCAAGCAGTTTTCAGGGGATTTGACGAAACTCAATCGTGCAGGCGGGCGACGATCGAGAGCAGGTCGAAGTAAGACGGCAAGAGCGGAAAAAAGAAAAACCAAAACAGCGCACGACCGCGTCGCACAGGAAATGCAGCGGTAACGGCGAAATAGCTGACATAGAGCGAGAAAAAGTAGGCCGTGCCGATGAGGGCCGTACTGGCGCCGTGGTCGCCTATCCAAGCGGCATTGATATTGTCATAGCGCAGGGTGCTTAGGAGAGTGTAGCTGACGACCGCGATAAGCACCCAGGCTTCGCTCAGCACATAGATGCGACGAAGCCGCTGGGCATCCACAACGCTTGCTCCGCTCCATTGCAAGCGCTTCTTGTACCACCAGAAGCCGATTGTCCATACGCCTATGCCGGCCAGCAGCCCGGCGCCTGTGACCCAGGCCCAGTAAGGCAACCAGTTGTTCTGTACTGCTTGGAGTAGATTGAAATCGAGACCGACATTTTTCTTATACATTTGGGCATCGGTGTAATCCATTATCTTCAGTGCGCCCATGCCCCAGGTCAGCAGCACTAAGGCGGCGCCCGACAGGGCCGGGATGCCGGCACGGAAGAAGTAGGCCGGTTGCAACGCGAGTTGCAAAAACTGCGGCAGCGCAGCGGCAATAGATGTGGTGTTAGCCGCGTGCGCGACACGCCAATTGAGCGCAAACAGCGCTGCGACGATGATCAATGCGGCAATCATGAATGTCATCACGAGTCACGGCCCTTATGGATTGCGCGCGTTGACAAACCAGGTGCTGGACGGCGCCCACACGCCGTGGGGGCGCACATACATCCCCAGGGTTTCGCGCAATGCGTCGACCACTTGACCCTTGAGGCGTACCCCTTCTTCGCCGGCCAGACGAATGATCTCGCCGGCGGGACCGAGGGCCATGGCGAAGTCAATCGCTTCGTCGAGGTCCCGGCCGATGCAGATATCCGTATCGAAACGTTCAAAGGTGACGTGGTCGTAGCCTGCGCTGTGCAGCATGTCGCTCACCATATCTGCTCCCGACATCGAAAACGGCCCAGGGCCGCAATGCACCTGATCGGTATCTTCGTGCGACACCACCGGCACGATCTCCTTCACGCGCCGTTCCGCGTCGTGCAGCCAAGGGTTGTCCTCGCGGCGACGCCACACAATCATGGTCAATTCGCCGCCCGGAACCAAGGCTTTGCGGATATTGCGCATCGCCGCACCCGGCATGCTGAAGAACATCGTGCCGAAGCGGGCGAAGGCATAGTCGTAGGGCCCGCGCAAATCGTCCCACTGCACATCCGACACGAAAAAGTCGGCGTTATCGACTTCAGCCTGCGCTGCGTCACGGCTGGCGGCATCGATGAAGTTCGGCGCGCAATCAACACCGACCGCCCGCCCCGCCGGCCCCACGCTACGGGCAATGCGCACGGTGCTGTCGCCGAAGCCGCAGCCCACATCAAGCACGCGCGCACCGGGCGGGTGCGGATTACGGGCAAGTACCTTGTCGCTGTGGCCAGCCAGGCCTTGCACAAGCAAATGTTTGAAGCGACAAAATTTGTCGAACAGGACGGTATTCCAAGCCTCGATGATGACGGCGTTGCCATTGGCCGTGGCACCCACGGTGTCATTTGTCGCTATGCCCATTCCAGTCTCCTTCGCGCATGAAAGTTCGTCGCCATTCCTGGTCGCATCCTGCCGTTAACCCAGTGGATTATCAATGGGGGCCAACTTTTGGCCCTACCCGTGCAGACGCAGGGCAAGCAGCATCAAGCTGATCGCGGACAGCCAGCTTCCCAGAATGCGAATGCCGATTTGCATGATACGAGATCTCCGTTCGCCAAGTAGTACGGCAATGCTCAGCGGAACAACCAAGCCGCTGGCCAACACGCCGAGCAGAAACATCGTCGGTGCCGCGACGTCGGCTGCCGCATCGGCGCCAGCGTAGTAGCCCGCCAGTAGTGCCGCAGCACCCAGCGCGATCAGCCACGGGATCGGCCACGGAATTGGCCGCGGCTTGAAATTGAAACTCACGCACAGACCGGCCCCGAGCGCGACGCCATAGATCAGCCAGAGTGGTGCGGCTAGCTGAACGAACAAGCCACCTGCAACGCCGGTCGTGAGGGCCAGGCCGACTATGACAAAGTACTTGTTGTCGGTCGACGTCGCAGTTTGTGCGAGCCATAGCGACAGGCCGGTGAGTAGCAAGGCCGAATCGAGATTGATCCACGGGTGTAGCGCCCCGGCGATTAGTGCCACGATTTGCACACCGACGTGCGCCTGCGCTGCCGCCGGCAACAGTGCTGCCGTCAAAGCCAGAAATATTCTGCGGCGCACCGGCAGCTTCACGCTGGTTGATGCGGGCTATTCATGCGAGCATAAGGCGCGCGGCGATCACCAGCCCGGCGCTCGCAATGGCAGCGCCACCTAAACGCAGCGCAGCGAGCCCGCGTCGCCATTCTGCAAGCAGGCCGATTGCGATGCCAGCCAAATGGATCAAGCCGGTCGTCATTACAAAGCCGATGCAATAAGGCAGGGCGTCGGTGCGGCTCGGCAGTTCCGCACCATGGGCGTAGCCATGAAAGATTGCAAACACGCTGACCAGTGCCGTTGCGCCGATGAGCGGAGGGCGATAATTCGTCGTGATCGCGGCGCCGAGAGCGATGACTGACGCCGCAATGCCGATTTCAATTGCGGGCATCGGCAGACCCAGAAGGCCAGCGACCGCGCCGAGCGCCATAACGAAGGGAAAGGCCACCGGCAGTACCCAGATGGCATCGCCGCGAAGCTGCGCCCCCCACATGCCGACCGCCAGCATGGCCAGAACGTGATCGAGGCCCGTAAGGGGGTGCAGGAAGCCCGTCAGATAGGCGTTGCCTTCGCCGGACTGGGTATGTGCCAGGGCGATATCGGGACATCCAATCAACACAACGCCAAGCCACCAAGCATACGAAATGATCTTCATTTGAGATAGACTGAGATGGCGTACGTTGATCTTAACCGAAGAGGAAATCGATGACTAACCGTAATCTTTTGGGCCGGATCTTGATGTCGGTGGCTACGGCCATCGCCGCGTTCATTCCTATCGTGATCGACTTGAGCCCCACCCACGTTTTCAATGCGGCTTGGCCGCCACACGCTCGGCTGCACGAGGTATGGCTGCTGGCGACAGGTACCCTGATCGCTCTTGTGGCACTGTATCTCATCTGGTTCTATCAGAACAACCGTGCCCTTGGCATTACGCTGGCCAGCGTGCTCATGTCGTGTGTGCTCGGCGGATTTTTCGTCGCTGCCGTGACTGCGCCGCTCTATGGCGGAACCCTCATTGATCCGTCTACGGCCCACATGATGCCGAACCAGGACATGGCCCTGGGAATACCCGCCAACGTGTTCGTGTTCGGGCTGGCCTTTATCCTACTCATGATAGGCACGGTGATAGCGCGGGGAGCGACTCGCACAGCGGTGGCCGCCAGCGCGTGAGCGTTGTTTGCGGCCGAGGCCTCGGGATTCTGGCGCTGCGGGTCATACGACATTGCGTTCAATAAATTAGATATGATGTTAGCCCATGGACTTTAAGGAGCCGTGGATGAAGAACCTAATTGTATGTGACAAGTCGACGA
>JAYUNL010000003.1:0-15570 GCA_043761745.1 Rhodocyclaceae bacterium | reverse complement strand
CGCCGCCGTCAACGTGGTCTTGCCATGGTCTACGTGACCAATCGTGCCTACGTTTACGTGAGGCTTCGTACGTTCAAATTTACCCTTGGCCATGTCGGTCCTCTAACAAGTCGTTATTTCTTGTTAATGATCGCCTCGGCGACGTTCTTCGGCGCCTCGGAGTAATGCTTGAATTCCATCGAGTAGGTGGCGCGCCCCTGACTGAGCGAACGCAGCGTCGTCGAATAACCGAACATTTCGGCCAGCGGGACTTCCGCTTTCACCAGTTTGATGCCCCCAACTTGATCTTCCATGCCCTGCACCATGCCACGGCGGCCCGACAGGTCACCCATAACATTGCCCATGAAGTCCTCAGGCGTTTCGACTTCCACCGCCATCATCGGCTCCAGCAACACCGGGCTGGCCTTGCGCATGCCGTCCTTGAACGCCATGGAGGCGGCCATCTTGAAAGCATTTTCGTTCGAATCCACATCGTGGTACGAACCGTCGAACAACGTGACCTTGACATCCACCACGGGGAAGCCAGCCAGCACACCGGCAGGCAGTGTCTCAAGCAGACCTTTTTCCACCGCCGGAATAAATTCGCGCGGCACCGTACCGCCCTTGATGGCGTCGATGAACTCAAAACCCTTGCCGGCTTCGTTCGGCTCCAACCTGAGCCAGACGTGGCCATACTGACCGCGACCGCCGGACTGCTTGATGAATTTGCCTTCGACTTCGGCGGACTTGCGAATGGCCTCACGGTAGGCGACTTGAGGCGCACCTACGTTGGCTTCCACGCCGAACTCCCGCTTCATGCGGTCGACCAGAATCTCCAGGTGCAACTCGCCCATGCCGGAAATGATGGTCTGACCGGATTCCTCGTCGGTGCGTACCCGGAAAGATGGGTCTTCCTGCGCCAGACGGTTGAGCGCAATGCCCATTTTCTCCTGGTCGACCTTGGTCTTGGGTTCGACGGCAACGTGGATCACCGGCTCAGGGAACACCATCTTGACCAGCGTGATGACCTTGTCCGGATCGCATAAGGTTTCACCGGTGGTCGCTTCTCTGAGGCCGACCGCAGCGGCGATGTCGCCAGCGCGCACTTCCTTGATCTCTTGACGTTGGTTGGCGTGCATCTGTAGCAAACGGCCAATGCGCTCCTTACGCCCTTTGATTGGGTTGTAGATCGTGTCACCGGATTTAATAACGCCGGAATAGACGCGGAAGAAGGTGAGCTGGCCGACGTATGGGTCAGTCATGATCTTGAATGCCAAGGCGGAGAAGGGCTCTTCATCGGAGGCACTGCGTTCGCCTTCCGTGTCGTTCTCCAAGTGGCCCTTGACGGGGGGGATGTCGGTCGGCGCAGGAAGCAACTCGATGACCGCATCCAGCATAGCTTGCACGCCCTTGTTCTTGAAAGCGGAGCCGCACAACATGGGAATGATTTCACTGGCGATGGTGCGCGCGCGCAGCCCCTTGCGAACATCTTCCTCGCTGAGGTCGCCCTCTTCGAGGTATTTGTTCATCAGCTCTTCGCTGGCTTCGGCGGCTGACTCGACCATCTTCTCGTGCCACTCCTGCGCCTTGTCGACGAGGTTGGCGGGGATTTCGCGCAGATCGAACTTCATGCCCTGGCTGGCATCATCCCAATAGATGGCCTTCATGCGGATCAGGTCGATCACACCTTCAAAGTTCTCTTCGGCACCGATCGGCACCTGCAAGGGCACGGGATTGGCCTTCAGGCGCGTTTTCATCTGCTCGTAAACCTTGAAGAAGTCCGCGCCCTGGCGGTCCATCTTGTTCACAAAAGCGAGACGCGGCACCTTGTATTTGTTGGCTTGGCGCCAGACGGTTTCAGACTGAGGCTGCACACCACCCACGGCGCAATACACCATGCAAGCGCCATCCAGCACGCGCATGGAGCGCTCGACTTCGATAGTGAAGTCTACGTGACCAGGGGTATCGATGATGTTGATGCGGTGCTCGGGATAATTATCGTCCATCCCCTTCCAGAAGCAGGTGGTGGCCGCGGAAGTGATGGTGATGCCGCGCTCGCGCTCCTGTTCCATCCAGTCCATTATGGCGGCGCCATCGTGCACTTCACCAATCTTGTGCGAAACACCGGTATAAAACAGGATGCGTTCCGTGGTCGTGGTTTTGCCGGCATCAATGTGGGCGCTGATGCCTATGTTGCGATAGCGATCGATCGGAGTCGTGCGTGCCACTTTTCAGAGACCTATAAAAACGTTAAACCACCGGGGCGCCAGCGCCGCCAGGAGGCTCAAGAAATACTTGATTTCAACACGCCGACACCCGGCAAACTTGGGCGGGGCAGCGTATTGGCTAATTAAAATCGGTAATGCGCAAACGCCTTATTGGCATCCGCCATACGGTGCACTTCTTCGCGCTTCTTGACGGCGCCGCCACGGCCTTCGGCCGCTTCCAGCAACTCACCCGCGAGACGGGCGCCCATCGACTTTTCCGCGCGCTTGCGCGCAGCTTCACGCAACCAACGCATGGCCAGCGCGGCGCGGCGAGCGGGACGAACTTCCACCGGGACCTGGTAGTTGGCACCCCCGACGCGACGGCTCTTCACTTCCACGGCGGGCTTCACGTTGTTCACCGCCAGGTTGAACACGTCCAGCGGATCTTTGCCGGACTTGGTCTGGATGTGGCTGAAAGCGCCGTAGATGATGCGCTCGGCGACCGACTTTTTGCCGCCCGTCATCAGTACGTTAACGAACTTCGACACGTCTTGGCTGCCGAACTTGGGATCGGGCAGAACTTCGCGTTTGGGTACTTCTCTACGTCTGGGCATGTTTCCCTCTGATTCTGTTCAATCGAACGGCGATTGCGAGTGGCCTTAAGCCACTAATTAAGCCGCCTTCGGCCGTTTGGCGCCGTACTTGGAGCGCGACTGCTTGCGGTCCTTGACACCCTGCGTATCCAGGCTGCCGCGCACAATGTGGTAGCGCACGCCCGGCAAGTCCTTCACACGGCCACCGCGAATCAGCACCACCGAGTGCTCTTGCAGGTTGTGGCCTTCACCACCGATATACGAGATCACCTCGAAACCGTTAGTCAAACGCACTTTGGCGACTTTACGCAGCGCCGAATTCGGCTTTTTCGGTGTCGTGGTATACACGCGGGTGCACACACCACGCTTGGCAGGACAGGCCTCCAGCGCCGGCACCTTGCTCTTGGTCTCCGGCGACTTGCGGGGTTTGCGCACTAACTGATTGGTAGTTGGCATATTTTTTCGTGTTTCCCAAAAAACCGAGGCGGCCTTTGCATCTGCGCGCCGCCTCCGGATTGCCTGTTTGCTGCGGCGCGGAATCTGGCGCGCCAAAAGCAAAGAGGCCGGATTATAGGTAGATTCTCACTGAGCGTCAACCCGCCTGTACGTCTACCGTAGTCGTGCCTTCTTCGGCAAACAGATCTCGGCCGGCGGCCATGTCGGTCCCGGCCGCCTGCATGCGTCGGGTGCGGTGATAGGCCAGGCCCGTGCCCGCCGGAATGAGGCGTCCGACGATGACGTTTTCCTTGAGGCCACGCAACTCGTCGCGCTTGCCCATGATGGCCGCCTCGGTGAGCACTCGCGTGGTCTCCTGGAAGGAAGCTGCCGAAATGAAGGAATCCGTCGATAGCGAGGCCTTGGTGATGCCGAGCAGCACGAACTGGTACTCGGCCGGGCGCTTACCGGCAGCGACGGCCTTATCGTTTTCGTCCAGCACTTCAGCACGCTCGACCTGCTCTTCGCGGATGAACGGTGTATCACCGGGATCGGAGATCACCACACGACGCAGCATCTGGCGCACGATGACTTCAATGTGTTTATCATTGATCTTCACGCCTTGCAGACGATACACATCCTGCACTTCGTCGATGATGTAATGCGCGAGCTCTTCGACACCCTTGAGACGCAGAATGTCATGTGGATCGGCCGGGCCGTCCACAATAAATTCGCCGCGGTTCACCACTTGACCGTCATGCGCCATAACGTGCTTGTCTTTGGTGATCAGATATTCGTGCGGCGTGCCGTCCGGTTCGGTGATGACCAGGCGCTGCTTGCCTTTGGTGTCTTTACCAAAAGAAACGGTACCGGTGACTTCGGCCAACATGCCAGCGTCCTTGGGCGAACGGGCTTCGAAGAGTTCGGCCACGCGCGGCAAACCGCCCGTGATGTCGCGCGTCTTTGACGATTCCCGCGGGATACGCGCCAGGATGTCACCAACGCTGGCTTGCTGACCGTCCTTCACGGTAAGAATCGAACCGACCTGGAAGGTGATGGTCACGGCATGATCGGTGCCGTGGATATGCACTTCCTGGCCCTTGGCGTCGAGCAACTTCACCTGCGGGCGCACGCCCTTGGAAGGCGAACTGGCACGGCGCTTAGGATCGATAACCACCAGGGTCGACAAGCCGGTCACTTCGTCAATTTGCTTGGTGACGGTGGCACCTTCTTCGACGTTTTCAAACTTCACGGTACCGGCGTACTCGGTGACGATCGGGCGCGTATGCGGCTCCCAGGTCGCCAGCAGGATGCCAGCCTTGATCTGCTGGCCGTCATCGACCGCTAGCATGGCGCCGTAGGGCACCTTGTGACGCTCGCGCTCGCGGCCATGATCGTCGGTTACCATCACTTCGGCGCTGCGCGCGATCACCACCTTCTCGCCCTTGGCGTTGGTGACATAGCGCATGTTCTGCGTGAAGCGCACGATACCCGCCGACTTGGATTCGACCTGTGACGTGGCAGCCGCGCGTGACGCCGCGCCGCCGACGTGGAAGGTCCGCATGGTGAGCTGTGTGCCCGGCTCGCCGATGGATTGCGCAGCGATGACGCCGACCGCTTCGCCGACATTAACTAGCGAACCACGACCCAGATCGCGACCGTAGCAGGTGGCGCACAAGCCATAACGGGTTTCGCAGTTAAGCGGCGTACGTACACGCACTTCATCGACGCCGAGGCTTTCGATCAGGTCAACCGCGTCCTCATCGAGCAGGTAACCCACCGGGAACACTACGTCCTGCGTCTCCGGATGAAGCACTTCGCTTATCGTCGAACGGCCGAGGATGCGCTCGCGCAGCGCTTCCACCACTTCACCGCCTTCAATCAAGGCCTTCATGGCGAAGCCCTGCTCAGTGCCGCAGTCGTCCTCGATAACCACCAAATCTTGCGTCACGTCGACCAGACGGCGGGTGAGGTAACCGGAGTTGGCTGTCTTCAACGCCGTATCGGCCAGGCCCTTACGCGCGCCGTGGGTCGAGATAAAGTATTGCAGAACGTTGAGGCCTTCGCGGAAATTGGAGGTGATCGGCGTCTCGATGATGGAGCCGTCCGGCTTGGCCATCAGGCCACGCATGCCCGCCAACTGGCGGATCTGCGCGGCGGAACCGCGCGCACCCGAGTCAGCCATCATATAAATGGAGTTGAAGGACTCCTGATTGACCTTCTTGCCCTTGGCATCGATGGTGTCCTGCACGCCGAGCTGCTCCATCATGGCCTTGGCCACTTGGTCGCCGGCGCGACCCCAGATATCCACCACTTTGTTGTAGCGCTCACCGTCGGTGACCAGGCCCGAAGTGTACTGCTTGCCGATTTCCTTCACCTCATGCTCGGCGGCGGAAATGATCTCGTGCTTCTGCGTCGGCACCAGCATGTCACCGATGGAGATGGAAATACCGGCGCGCGTGGCAAGGCCGAAACCGGCCTGCATCAGCTTGTCGGCGAAGATCACGGTTTCTTTCAGGCCACAACGGCGGAAGCAGGCGTTGATAAGACGCGAGATTTCTTTCTTCTTGAGCGGCTTGTTGATAATCGAGAAAGGTAATCCTGCCGGCAGTATCTCGGACAGTATGGCGCGGCCGACCGTGGTTTCGTAGCGTGTAATTTTTTCCGTCTTCTCTCCGTCTTCAGCGACGTCGTACTCTTTGATGCGAGCGAGGACGCGAGCATGAAGGTCCGCCTGGCCGGATTCATAGGCGCGCTTAACTTCAGCAATGTCGGCGAAGGCCATGCCCTCGCCCTTGGCGTTGATGCGGTCGCGCGTGGCGTAGTAGAGGCCCAGCACGATGTCCTGCGACGGCACGATGATCGGCTCACCGTTGGCGGGCGACAGAATGTTGTTGGTGGACAACATCAGCGTGCGCGCTTCCATCTGCGCTTCCAGCGAGAGCGGCACGTGCACAGCCATTTGGTCGCCGTCGAAGTCGGCGTTGAAGGCCACGCAGACCAGCGGATGCAACTGGATGGCCTTGCCTTCGATCAGCGTCGGCTCGAAAGCCTGGATGCCGAGGCGATGCAAGGTCGGCGCACGGTTCAGCATCACTGGATGTTCGCGGATGACTTCTTCGAGGATGTCCCACACCTCGGGCACTTCCTGTTCGACCAGTTTCTTGGCGGCCTTGATGGTGGTGGCCAAACCCAGCAGTTCGAGCTTGTTGAAGATGAACGGCTTGAAGAGTTCCAGCGCCATCTTCTTAGGCAGACCGCACTGATGCAGCTTGAGCTGCGGGCCCACGACGATGACAGAACGGCCGGAGTAATCGACGCGCTTGCCTAGCAGGTTCTGGCGGAAGCGACCACCCTTGCCCTTGATCATGTCGGCCAGCGATTTCAACGGGCGCTTGTTGGCGCCGGTCATGGCTTTGCCGCGACGACCATTGTCCAGCAGCGAATCGACGGCTTCCTGCAACATGCGCTTTTCGTTGCGGACGATGATTTCCGGCGCCTTGAGTTCGAGCAGCCGCTTCAAACGGTTGTTGCGGTTGATGATGCGACGATACAAATCGTTCAGGTCGGAAGTGGCGAAACGACCACCATCCAATGGCACCAGGGGACGTAGATCCGGCGGCAGCACCGGCAGCACTTCGAGAATCATCCACTCGGGCTTGATGCCGGAGTGCTGGAAACCTTCCAGCAACTTGAGACGTTTGGCGAGCTTTTTGATCTTGGCTTCGGAACCCGTGGTTTCCAGTTCCTTGCGCATTTCTTCGATTTCGTGGCTGATGTCCAGGGTGCGCAGCAATTCGCGTATGCCTTCAGCGCCCATGACGGCGGTGAATTCGTCGCCATGCTCTTCCACTTTGGCAAGGTATTGATCCTCGGACAGCAGCTTGGCGCGCTGGATGTCACCATCGCTGACGAGGCCGGCCTCGACGACCACATAGGCTTCAAAATAGAGGACGCGCTCTATGTCGCGCAGCGTCATGTCCAGCACCATGCCGAGGCGGCTGGGCAGGGACTTGAGGAACCAGATGTGTGCGACGACTGAAGCCAGCTCGACGTGGCCCATGCGCTCGCGACGTACCTTGGACAGCGTGACTTCGACGCCGCACTTCTCGCAAATCACCCCACGGTGCTTGAGTCGCTTGTACTTGCCGCAAAGGCACTCGTAATCCTTCACCGGGCCGAAGATCTTGGCGCAGAACAAGCCATCCCGTTCGGGCTTGAAGGTACGGTAGTTAATGGTTTCCGGCTTTTTCACTTCGCCGTAGGACCAGGAACGGATTTTTTCGGGGGAAGCGAGGCCGATGGTGATGGCGTCGAATTCCTCTTCCTGCGTTACCTGCTTGAAAAGATCGAGTAGTGCTTTCATTTCGTCACTCCTGCAAGGGGTGAGACTTCAAATTCAAAATTCTTGGGCCGCAGATTTCGCGGATTACCGCAGATCAATTCCAAAAATCTGCGTTTATCCGCGCGATCCGCAGTTGCATTTCGGCCTGTCAAAAGCGCTCCAGGTCAATGTCGATCGCCAGGGAGCGGATTTCCTTGACTAACACATTGAAGGATTCCGGCATGCCGGCATCGATCTTGTGCTCTCCCTTGACGATGTTTTCATAGACCTTGGTGCGGCCGGCGACGTCATCCGACTTGACCGTGAGCATCTCCTGTAGCGTATATGAAGCACCGTAGGCTTCGAGGGCCCAGACCTCCATTTCACCGAAGCGCTGACCACCGAACTGCGCCTTGCCGCCCAGCGGCTGCTGGGTGACGAGGCTGTAGGGGCCAGTGGAGCGCGCATGCATTTTGTCGTCCACCAAGTGATGCAATTTCAGCACATGCATATACCCCACCGTCACGGGGCGCTCGAAGGCGTCGCCGTTACGGCCGTCGTACAGCGTTACTTGGCCGCTATCGGGCAAGCCGGCCAGTTCCAGCATGGCCTTGATCTCCCCCTCATGGGCGCCATCGAACACCGGCGTCGCGAAGGGCACACCATGCGTTAGGTTGGTGGCGAGGTCATACAGTTCTACTTCCGTCAGGGAATCGATGTCTTCGCTCTTGCCACTGGAGTTGTAAATCTTGTTCAGATACTTGCGCACATCGGCCGCGGAAGCTTGCTTCTTCAGCATCTCGCCTATGCGCAGACCCAGCCCCTTGGCCGCCCAACCCAAGTGGGTTTCGAGAATCTGGCCAATATTCATACGCGAAGGCACACCTAGCGGATTCAGCACGATATCCACCGTGGTGCCATCGGCCATGTGCGGCATGTCTTCGATCGGCACGATGCGCGAGACCACGCCCTTGTTACCGTGGCGACCGGCCATCTTGTCACCAGGCTGTAGGCGGCGCTTGACGGCCAGATACACCTTGACCATCTTCTGCACGCCGGGCGGTAGTTCATCACCCTGGGTGAGTTTCTTTTTCTTGGCTTCGAAGGCCTGATCGAAATCCTTGCGCGTCTGTTCAATGCTTTCGCGCAGACTTTCGAGCTGGCTGGCCGTGTCGTCGTTGGCCATGCCGATATCGAACCAATGATGCGGGTCTATGGACTCCAGATAGGCTTTGGTGATCTTCGTGCCCTTGGCGAGTTTCTTCGGTCCCTTGTTGGCGACCTTGCCCGTGAGCAAGCGCTCGATACGGGCAAAGGTGTCGCGCTCAACGATACGCATCTGGTCGGCCAGATCGGTCTTGTAGCGGCGCAGCTCGTCGTCGATGATCTGTTGGGCGCGCTTGTCGCGCTCGATGCCTTCGCGCGTGAACACTTGCACGTCGATCACCGTGCCGGACATCCCTGAAGGAACGCGTAGCGAGGTGTCTTTCACATCGGAAGCCTTCTCGCCGAAGATGGCGCGCAGGAGCTTTTCTTCCGGCGTGAGCTGGGTTTCCCCCTTGGGCGTGACCTTGCCGACCAGCACATCGGCCGCTTCGACCTCGGCGCCGATGTACACAATGCCGGATTCGTCGAGGCGATTGAGTTGCGACTCACCCAGCGAGGCGATATCGCGGGTGATTTCTTCCGCGCCCAGCTTGGTGTCACGCGCCACCACCGTCAGTTCTTCGATGTGGATGGAAGTGAAGCGATCGTCCGCCACCACACGTTCGGAGATGAGGATGGAATCTTCGAAGTTGTAGCCGTTCCAGGGCATGAAGGCCACCAGCATGTTCTGGCCCAGCGCCAGCTCGCCCATGTCGGTCGAGGCGCCGTCAGCGATAACGTCGCCCTTGGCGATAATATCGCCCACCTTCACCAAGGGACGCTGGTTGATGTTGGTGTTCTGATTGGAACGGGTGTACTTGATGAGGTTGTAGATATCAACGCCGACTTCACCCGGCACCGTCTCGTCGTCATGCACACGCACGACAATGCGGGTGGCGTCGATGTAATCCACCACGCCGCCGCGTAACGCCTGCACCGCAGTGCCGGAGTCAACCGCGACAGTGCGTTCGATACCGGTGCCGACCAGCGCTTTCTCGGCGCGCAAACAGGGCACGGCCTGACGCTGCATGTTGGCGCCCATCAGCGCGCGGTTGGCATCGTCATGCTCAAGGAAGGGAATCAGCGAGGCCGCCACCGAGACGATCTGGCCTGGTGCGATATCCATGTACTGCACCTGGTCGGGCGTCACCAGCGTGAATTCGCTCTTGTGTCGGCACGACACCAGTTCGTCGAACAACTTGCCCTTCTTGTCGAGCTGGGCGTTGGCCTGGGCGATCACGAAGTGGCCTTCTTCGATGGCGGACAGGTAATCGATCTGATCGGTCACCTTGCTGTCGTTCACCTTGCGGTAAGGCGTTTCAAGGAAGCCATACCGATTGGTGCGGGCATACAGCGCCAGAGAGTTGATCAGGCCGATGTTCGGGCCTTCCGGCGTTTCGATCGGGCACACACGGCCATAGTGGGTCGGGTGCACGTCGCGCACTTCGAAGCCAGCACGCTCTCGGGTCAAACCGCCCGGGCCCAGGGCCGAAACACGGCGCTTGTGCGTGATCTCGGACAGCGGATTGGTCTGGTCCATAAACTGGGAGAGCTGGCTGGAGCCGAAGAATTCTTTGATCGCTGCCGAAATTGGCTTGGCATTGATCAAGTCATGCGGCATCAAGTTGTCGCTCTCGGCTTGCGACAGGCGCTCCTTGACGGCGCGCTCAACGCGCACCAAGCCGGCGCGGAACTGGTTTTCGGCCAGCTCGCCCACCGAACGCACGCGGCGGTTGCCGAGGTGATCGATGTCATCAATTTCGCCGCGCCCATTGCGCAGCTCCACCAGAATGCGAATGACATCGATGATGTCCTGGTCCGACAGCGTGCCCGAACCTTCGAGTTCTGCGCGACCCACGCGGCGGTTGAATTTCATGCGACCGACGGCGGAAAGGTCGTAGCGCTCCTCGGCATAGAACAGGCCGCGGAACAAGGTTTCAACGGCGTCCTCGGTGGGCGGCTCGCCTGGACGCATCATGCGGTAGATGGCGACGCGGGCCGCCAGCTGGTCCGCCGTTTCATCGATGCGCAGCGTCGACGAAATGTAAGCGCCTCGATCGAGATCATTGGTATAGAGCGTGTTGATGACATCCACACCGGATTCACTTAGCCGGGCCAATACCGCCTCGGTAATCTCTTCATTGGCGCTGGCAAGGATTTCACCGGTGTCGCTGTCAATCACATTGCGACCGATAACACGGCCGACCAGGAAATCTTCCGGCACATTGAGTTTTTTGATACCGGCGTCCGCTAATTCGCGGATGTGCTTGGCGGTGATGCGCTTGTCCTTAGCGACGATAACCTTACCGGTCTTGTCGGTGATATCAAAGCGCGCGACTTCGCCGCGCAGACGCTCTGGCACAACTTCAAATTGAATGCCCTTCTTCGACAAGTGAAAGGCGTCAAACTCGAAGAAGGTAGCAAGAATCTGCTCCAGCGTCATGCCGATGGCCTTGAGCAGAATCGTCACCGGCATCTTGCGACGACGGTCAATGCGGAAATACAAAAAGTCCTTGGGATCGAATTCGAAGTCGAGCCAGGAGCCGCGATAGGGAATGATGCGCGCGGAGAAAAGCAGTTTGCCGGAAGAATGCGTCTTGCCGCGGTCATGCTCGAAGAACACGCCGGGCGAACGATGCAACTGCGAGACGATGACGCGCTCGGTGCCGTTGATGACGAACGAGCCGGTGGTGGTCATGAGCGGGATTTCGCCCATGTACACTTCCTGTTCCTTCACTTCTTTGATGGTTTCTTTGGCCGCTTCCTTGTCGAGAATGATCAGGCGCACACGGGCGCGCAAGGGGCTGGCGAAAGTAAGGCCGCGCTGCCGGCATTCCTTGACGTCGAAGGCTGGCTCGCCTAACGAGTAATACACAAACTCTAACCGCGCATTGCCGGAATGGCTGGCGATCGGGAAAATCGATGTAAACGCCGCCTGTAGGCCCTGGTTGCGACGTTGAACAGGCGGAATGTCCGTCTGCAAGAACGCCAGGTAGGACTCGAGTTGCGTGGCCAGCAAAAATGGCGCTTCAAGAACGCTAGCGCGCTTGGCAAAACTCTTGCGAATACGCTTTTTCTCGGTATAGGAGTACGTCATGGTGGCTCCGGTCTCAGGGGACAGAGGACAGGCTACAGAGGACAGAACGGCCGATCATGCTGGGCGCCGCCTGCTTAATTGCCTCTGTGTTCTGTCCTCTGTCGTCTGTCTTCAGTAAAGGCAAAGGGCTGGCGGCCCAAAACCGCCAGCCCATCCTGCAAAACGTGACTTACTTGATCTCGGCCTTCGCGCCGGCATCTTCCAGTAACTTCTTGGCGGCTTCGGCGTCGGCCTTGGACACGCCTTCCTTAACGGGCTTCGGCGCACCATCGACCAGATCCTTGGCTTCCTTCAAGCCCAGGCCAGTCAGGGTACGCACGACCTTGATGACTTCCACCTTCTTCTCGCCGATAGCGGCCAGCATCACGGTGAACTCGGTCTGTTCTTCGACAACGGCCGCAGCACCGCCCGCACCGGGGCCGGCAACCGCCATCGCGGCAGCGGAAACGCCAAACTTCTCTTCGAAGGCTTTGACCAGGTCGTTCAGGTCCATCACTGTCATGCTGCTTACTGCCTCTAGGATGTCGTCTTTGCTAATTGCCATGTTCATTTACTCCAGATCGTAGATTTTTAGGTTCGAGGACGCTTTGATAAAGCCTTAGGCAGCAGCAGCTTCACGCTGCTTGGCCAGAGCGCCTAACACAATGGCGAAGCCGGCAATCGGCGCCATCATCACGCCAGCCAGCTTGGCGAGCAGTTCGTCACGGCTCGGGATGGAGGCCAACGCTTGCACGCCCGCTTTGTCCAGCACCTTGCCTGCGTACACGCCAGCCTTAAGCACCATTTTGTCGTTTGACTTGGCGAAGTCGTGCAGCACTTTCGCAGCAGCCACAGGATCTACGGAAATACTGTAGATCAAGGGGCCGATCATTTGTGCCGACAGCCCTTCGAACGGCGTACCAGCGACAGCGCGCTGCGCCAAAGTGTTGCGCAACACACGCAGATAAACGTCAGACTCTCTGGCCTTGGCGCGCAGTTTGGTGAGCTCGCTCACCCCGATGCCGCGGTACTCGGCCAACACGACGGTCTGGGCGCTGGCTATCTGTGCCGCCACCTCCGCCACGACAGCTTTTTTGCCGTCTAGATTGAGACTCATCGAAACTTCTCCTTTCAAGTCATAAGCGATGGAACAACCAACCATCGCACCCACGGCGACCTGGATCAGGAGACCACCGCACGGCGGAAGTAGCCTGTTCTGGGCACACCATCTGCGTAGGTCAGAGGACAGAGGACAGAAGACTGAGGACAGCGTGTCCGCGTCTTGCACCCTGCCCGCCGGGATTAAACCCTTGCGGGTACCTACGGTCTTTGATGATCCGCCGGTGCTCCATGCATCGAAACACCGGCGGCCCAAAGTCCTTGCGGGGCTTTGCCCCGCGAAATTCCTTACTGCGCTGCCAGGCTCGACGAATCGACGCGCACGCCCGCACCCATGGTGCTAGAAATGGAGACCCGCTTCAAATAGATGCCCTTGGCAGTGGCGGGCCGAGCCTTGTTCAGTGCATCAACCAGCGCAGCCAGGTTCTGCTGCAACTGTTCCACCGTGAAGGAGGCGCGGCCAATCGTGCATTGCACGATGCCGCCCTTGTCGGTGCGGTATTGCACCTGGCCGGCGCGGGCGTTCTTCACCGCTGTGGCCACGTCCATGGTCACCGTACCCACCTTGGGGTTAGGCATCAGGCCGCGCGGGCCGAGGATCTGGCCCAGTTGGCCGACGACTTTCATGGCGTCGGGCGTGGCGATCACTACGTCGAAATTAAGATTGCCATCCTTGACCTGTTGCGCAAGATCATCGAAGCCGACGATGTCCGCGCCGGCGGCCTTAGCGGCCTCGGCTTTTTCGCCTTGGGCGAAGACCGCCACACGCACGGTCTTGCCAGTACCAGCGGGCAGTACGACCGAGCCGCGTACGGTCTGGTCGGATTTCTTGGCATCGACACCGAGATTGACGGCGACATCGACGGATTCATCGAACTTGGCGGTGGCATTTTCTTTCACCAGCGCCAGCGCGTCAGTCACCGGCAGCACCTTGTTGCGATCAACCTTGCCACGTATCGCCTGCACGCGTTTGGAAAGCTTAGCCATGTTACAGGCCCTCCACAGTCACGCCCATGCTACGGGCGCTGCCAGCGATGGTGCGCACAGCAGCGTCCATATCGGCGGCAGTCAAATCTTTCATTTTAAGCTTGGCGATTTCTTCCACCTGGGCGCGGGTCAGCTTGCCCACCTTGTCGGTATGTGGCTTGGGCGAACCCTTGTCGATCTTGGCGGCCTTCTTGATCAGTATCGACGCGGGCGGCGTCTTCATGATGAAGGTGAAGCTCTTGTCCGCGAATGCCGTGATAACCACGGGGATGGGTAGACCCGGCTCCACACCTTGGGTCTGGGCGTTAAACGCCTTACAGAACTCCATGATATTGAGGCCGCGCTGACCCAGGGCCGGGCCGATAGGCGGGCTGGGGTTAGCCTTGCCCGCCGGTACTTGCAACTTGATGTAACCGACGATCTTCTTAGCCATAATGGCTCCTATTAAGTGAGTGGTAGCGCGCTTTCGGCGAACCTACTTACGCTCCTCTGCCGGGATCACGGTCCCGGTGGCCGTACCGCTTAAGCTTTTTCTACCTGCGAGAATTCCAATTCCACCGGCGTCGAGCGGCCGAAAATGGTGACGGCGACACGCAGCTTGCTCTTCTCGTAGTTGATATCCTCGACCGTGCCGTTGAAGTCAGTGAACGGACCTTCCTTCACGCGCACCATTTCGCCAACTTCATAGAGCACCTTGGGCTTGGGCTTTTCGACGCCTTCCTGCATCTGCTGCATGATCTTGGCGACTTCCTTTTCGGAAATCGGCGTCGGCTTGGTGGCCGTACCGCCCACGAAGCCCGTCACTTTGGCGGTGTTCTTGACGAGATGCCAGGTGTCGTCGTCCATCTCCATTTCCACCAGCACATAGCCGGGGAAAAACTTGCGTTCGGAAATGCTTTTCTGGCCGGATTTCATCTCGACCACTTCTTCGACCGGCACCAGAATCTGGCCGAATTTGTCTTCCATGCTGGCGCGCTTGATGCGATCCAGCATGGCTCTTTGCACGGACTTCTCGAAACCCGAATAGGCGTGCACGACGTACCAGCGTTTGGTCATGATTTCTTCCAGCCCAGGACCAAGTCGTATAGAACCCATTCCAGACTCTTGTCGGTCAGCCACAGGAACACCGCCATGACAACAACAAAGCCGAAGACAACTGCAGTGGTTTGCACTGCCTCCTTGCGCGTCGGCCAGGCAACTTTTTTAGTTTCCGCTACGGCTTCCTTGCCGAAGACGAAAAAACGTTGGCCGGGCTCGGTGAACCAAGCGACAGCCGCGCCAGCGATGACGCCCGCCAGCACGCTCAAGACGCGCAGAATCAGCGCTTCTTCACTCAGCAGGTAAAAGCCCGCAACCCCGGCGGCAAGCAGCAGTAGCGCCAGCGCAAACTTAATTTTGTCGGCCATTAATCTTGCCCTAAGTTCTGGTGGCAGGGGCAGAGGGCCTCGAACCCCCAACCTTCGGTTTTGGAGACCGACGCTCTGCCAATTGAGCTATGCCCCTGCGGCAGAGACCGCGAAGCGCTTCGATCACTCGAGGCGCTTCGCTTCTCGTTCACGCTTTCGTTACTCGATGACCTTCGCCACGACCCCGGCGCCGACGGTCCGGCCGCCTTCGCGGATGGCGAAGCGCAGTCCGTCTTCCATGGCGATGGGGGCGTGCAGCTTCACCGTGATGGTGACGTTGTCCCCAGGCATAACCATC
>JAYUNL010000002.1:0-1700 GCA_043761745.1 Rhodocyclaceae bacterium | reverse complement strand
CGGCCGATAAAGGCTGCGCCAACAACTTGGCGACTTCGGCCTTGACGCTGACGGCGTCGTCTTCGGTCTTGATCCACTTCGCGCTCTGGCCGAGTTTGGTTTTCGCCACTTCTTCCACTGCGTTGAAGCCGCCGTCTTTTGAGAAGGTGGTGCAGCCGGCGAGAAACACTGCGGCACCCGCCAGCGTGATGAGCCGGGTGCGCGCAATGGCGTGAGGATATGCTGAGTAAAAAAATCTTTTCATGATCGATTCCTACATTTTGTGGCCGGGCGGCATGCCTGGCATCACAGGCGGCGCCGACGGCTTCGCCGGGGCGGCGGGAGTGAGGGGACGTACCATGTTGTGGCCCGCATGTGGATTTTCCGGCGATGTTTTTGCGGCCGGCGCGCCCGCTGGTCCGACGTCGGCGATTTTGTAGGCATCGCCGGTGAGTTCCAGGCGAAAGCCGATGCGTTCACCCGGTTTGATCCGGTCGGCAAGGGCAGCTTCCTTGAGCGGCCAGAAAGCGGTGGCCGCCGGCCACCCGGCTTCCTTGATCGCCTCGTGGTCGAGGCGGACGCGGGCATTCGCCTTGTCCACCTCGATCACCGTACCCTGCGCATGAAGCACCTGCACCACCGCGCCGAGCAAATGGGCGTTGGGGCCGCCCATCACGCCGACGGTGTCATTGAGTTCGCGCCAGTTCCCGCGCTTTGCGTCGCGGTAGGGCTGGTATCCGGTGAACGGGGATTCGTATTTGAGGGGCGCAGGCGGTGCGGCGGACTGCGCATGGGCGCCGCCTGCCACGACGGCGGCAGCGCCCAACAATGTGGCGCACGGCCAATTCTTTGAAAGCATGATGACTCCTTGACGGGAAATGAATCGGGCCACGCTCCCCACAGGAGAAGCGCGGCAACTCAAAGCGTCAAGCAATCAAATACGCAGGCGGGAGGTGCGTGCGAACGGCGGCGGGGCGCCGCCGTGGTGTGTGGCATCAGGCCGGAGAGCCTTGTCCACCAACGGTTTTAAGGCAATCTTTAGATTCGCCAGCGGGATCACATGCCCTGCCGCATCCGGCAGCGGGGGCACGTCGGCTGCGGGGTAATCGAGCGTCTGCATCGCGTTCTGACAATGGAACTTGCACAGCAGAACGGCCGGATCGGTCTTTTTTTCCTGGCAATGCTCGTGCGTTTCACCCGCTTCCACCGTGATCTGGATCGCTGCGGCTTGAACCACCTCTGCGGCCGGTTGCGCGGTGCGCGCGTAGACATGCACCGACGTCATCGTGTAGGCCGCGATGAACGCGCCAAGCAGAATCCTGGCGGCGGTGTGCAGTGTCTTGTTGCGGATCATGAAGCGGAATATAGGCGGTTTGTGATGCGATTGCAAACGGGAAAGCGCCGGGTCGCGCAACGGCGCTGATGTGTCATTGACCTCGCGCTGCGCGCTTTGGTTCCGCCGCCAGCTCCTCAATAATCGGGCAATCGGGCCGCTCGTCGCCCTTGCACTGATGCGCCAGGTGCTGCAACGCCGCTTTCATCGCCTGGATTTCTGCGATCCTGGTTTCCATCTCGCCAATATGCTTTTGGGTCAGAGCTTTTACCTTCGCGCTGGAGCGCCGCCGGTCACCCCACAGGGCCAACAGCGCGTCGATTTCCTTGATCGAAAAGCCGAGGTTGCGCGCGCGCTTGACGAAGCGCAGGCGGTGCAGATCGGCCGC
>JAYUNL010000001.1:0-8964 GCA_043761745.1 Rhodocyclaceae bacterium | reverse complement strand
GTCGGCAGTCTCCCCGCCATCGTTATGGATCTCCAGCACTGGACAATTTAACTTCCAACACATGCCGACCCTGTTACCCCGACGGTTCGATGGTGTGGCTTCCATTGCCAGCACACCACCACTGCGGCCTTCCCCTGTTTTTTGCCTGTTTTTCACGTAGGAAATAGACTGCGGTACCTTTAGCGTGTTTGTCTCCCAAGAGGCGGGCCGCTTCAAGTTAAACGATTGTGTCTGGGCGGCAATCCAGCCGCACAACATTGTCAACCAAGAGGAAAAGCCACTATGTGTCATCAAATCGTGATTGGCCGCTCATTAAAGGCGGCATGGCGTTGTTCGTTGCTATTTTCGTTGGGCATGGCCGGCACGTTCGCCCACGCGCAAGTACCTACTCAAGAGCAGGCGCTGACGCGGACAGCCCGTGATGCGCAGCTTAAGTGGGGGCCATGCCCGCCGTTCTTGCCTAAAGGATGCGGCATCGCCGTTCTTCACGGCGATCCTGCAAAAGACAACGTCGACGTGTTTTTGAAGGTGCCCGCCAAGTCGACCATCCCGCTTCATTGGCACACTTCGGCCGAGCGCATGGTGCTGGTAGCAGGCGAACTTCATGTGACCTATGACGGCCAAAAAACGGCCGTTCTCAAGTCGGGGACTTATGCGTACGGCCCTGCCAAACAACCACACAAGGGCTTCTGTGCAAGCGCAGTCCCATGTGTTCTTTTCATTGCCTTTGAATCGCCGTTGGACGCCGTACCAATTGAGGGCACAGAAAAATAGCGGTAGTGGCGCCCAACACTGCGGTCAAGAGCGGCGCCCTTGCTACGTCATGTGCGGGTCGTTACCGGAGGGAGCGTCATGTCCAATATCGCCAATGTTGTCGTCGGTCTCATCGCGCTCCTGCATGTCCACATCCTCGTGCTTGAGATGTTTCTTTGGGACAAGCCGGCGGGCTTGCGGGCTTTCGGTCAAACACAAGCGGCGGCAACCGCCTCCAAGGTTTTGGCGGCCAACCAGGGTCTGTACAACGGCTTTCTTGCGGCTGGGCTGTTCTGGGGGCTCAGTCTTGGCGCGGGCGGCACCAGTATCAAGGTGTTTTTCCTGAGCTGCGTGCTGATCGCCGGCCTATACGGCGCCGCGACGGCCAATCGGAAGATACTTTTCGTGCAGGCCATTCCTGCTGCTATCGGCCTGGCGCTTGTGCTATTTTTGTGAGCGCAAATTGCCAGCGTCTGCCAGACACACGAATTTGTCGAAGCAGACCACTAGCTCAAAATGGGCAAGGCACTGCTCAACTCAACTTATGCAACCTAACTTACATAACCTTTAAGCCGGCTTTCGATGAGGCGCGGATTATCTCCATTGGCGATGCCGATGAGGCCGTCGACGAACATTTCGCGCATCAGGGTTTGGCGGGAGATGTGGGCTAGGAGTTTCTTGGCGATGGGCAGAAAGAGGAGATTGGCAAAGCCGACGCCATAAATGGTGGCGACGAAAGCGACGGCAATGCCGGCGCCGAGTTTGGATGGGTCGGAGAGGTTTTCCATGACGTGAATGAGGCCCATCACCGCGCCCAGAATGCCGACGGTGGGCGAGTAGCCGCCGGCTGATTCCCACACCTTGGCGGCGAGCTTCATCTGGTCTTCGCGCGCATAGATTTCAACTTCGAGCACTTCGCGCAGCCGATCTGGCTCGGCGCCGTCGACCAGGAGTTGTAAGCCCTTGCGTAGCAGCGGGTCAGAGAGGTCGACGAGATAGCCTTCGAGCGCGAGCAGGCCTTCCTTGCGTGCCGCATAACTCCATTCGACCATACGCTCGATCAGTTCATCTGGCGCGAGCTGCGGCGGCAAAACCACCCACTTGACCATCTTCAGTCCGCTCAGGAACGATGATAACGGGCTTTGCAGCATCACCGCGCCGAAAGTGCCGCCCATGACAATGGCAAATGCCGTCGGCTGTAACAACGAGCCGATGTGGCCGCCTTCCATATACTGGCCGCCGAGTATCGCGCCTACGCCCAGTGCGATGCCTATGAGGCTGATGGTATCCATTGATTAGGTCAATGTTGCGCTTCGTGCGGGGCAGCACATGGCGCGACGCACGAAGCTTTCGGCGCGCCGGCGTGCCGCCGAGGTCGATTATTTTTTCAGCAGCCGCGAGCGCATGCGGGCGATCGCCTGGCTGTGCAACTGGCACACCCGCGATTCGGAAACACCGAGAATTTCGCCGATCTCGCGCAGGTTGAGTTCGCGTTCATAGTAGAGCCCCATCACCGTCCTCTCGCGATCCGGCAGATCTTCGATGGCTTTGATCAGCACATCGCGCATGTTTTTGTCGAGCAGGGTTTCGAGCGGATCGGCATTGCTGCTGGGCAGATGGCGGTCGAGATAGTCATCGTCGCCATCGGAACCGAAATCTTCCAGATAGACGAGTTGATGGCCACGCGCGTCTTGCAGCATTTTTTGATATTCGGCCAGCGTCATGTCCAGCGTCTTGGCGAGCTCGCCTTCGGTGGGCTGACGGCCGTATTGCTGCTCCAGCGCGCTGATAGCGCCTTCGATGCGCCGCATATCGCGACGCAGGCTGCGCGGCAGCCAGTCGTTTTCGCGCAGACCGTCGAGCATGGCGCCGCGTATGCGCTGCACGGCGTAAGTCTCGAACTGTGCACCCATGCCTTCTTCGAAGCGACCGACGGCATCGATCAGACCGAGCATGCCGTTCTGAATGATGTCATCGGCCTGCACGCTGGCGGGCAGCTTGGCCATGAGGTGATAGGCGATCCGCTTCACCAGTGGCGCGTACTGCAGGATGGTTTGTTCTCTGCTGAGCTGGCCTTTCGCGGTGTACATCCGCTCTTCCCGATAGGTGACTGTCATGACCCCTGCCCCAAAAAGACTATACCACCGGATCGGCCACCGGCGTACTGCGCATGCCGTGACCGACGTTTATAAGTCTCGCCGCGCGTGCGCGGCCTTGCTCTGTCGGCGCCACCTGCGGAGTTCTCCCCACATGAGCGGGGTGCAGTAGCGCTTCCGCCAATGCCTCACTGGCCGCCGCCAGCGCGGCCTGCGCCGGCAAGCAACCCATCAGTGCCAGTTTCACACTCAAGTGATGACGGGCGACGTCACGCATATTGGCAAACACCGTTTCGCCGGCCTCGCGACTCGCCGCGCGCGCCACGATCACTTCAAAGCTTTGGCAATCCGCTTCATGCGCCAGCCGCTTGATCTGCGCATAGGCATCGGTGATGCCCTGACTGTTGGCGGCGGTGACGATGACCAAACGGCGCGGCGGCGACTGTAAGAGAGAAACGCCTTTGGCATGGCCGGCGCTATTCACCAGCACGTAGTCCACCCCTTTTTGCAGGCGACGCAACCACTCGGCGACGGCGCGACGGCGCATGGTGTCGAGCCGCGCGCTCTCGCGCGCCGCGCGAGCGGCGGGAATGATGCGTATGGTGGGCTCGGCTTGCAGCACAACCTGATTGGGCGGCACGTCGCAATTCACCGCCTGCATGAGATCGAAGCGCGCGGCGATGCCGAAGGCAGCGGCCACACTTTCTGGGCCGGAAAGTTCGTCGATAATAATGACTTCCTTGCCCAGCGCGGCCAGCCCGCGCGCCATGCCGGCGATGATGGCGCCGCGACCGCTGGCGCCGGCGAAAGCGACGCTGACCGGTCCCTGCATCCGGGAAAAAATTCGGCGCAAACCCGCGGCCTGGTCTTCGCCACGACTAAGCATGATGATGCGCTCCCGGCGTTTGCATGGATTCCGCGCGCGCCGCGCTGGCGGCAAGCAAGAGGCCCGCTTCGTCACCGGCGAGGCGATGCGGCGATTGCTCATCCGATTCCTTCAAGGCGCGATGCAAGAGATAAGTCCGATTCGGCAGATGCAGATCTTCCGGCACACGCTGGCCGTTGGCGACGTAGTAAAGCTCCAGGTTGTGACGGATCAGCGCATCGATGGCGGGCGCGAGACTGGCCGCTTCATCCACTTTGGTGAGGATGGCGCCAGCCATGTCGGCGCCGCCGTAAGCGCGCACCACATCATCCAGCGTGTCACCGCGACAGGTGGCGTTGAGCAGCAGCAGGCGGCGTATGTCGCCAGCATTATTGAGCATGGCGGCCTGCTCAGTCACCAGCCTGTCGCGCTGGCTCATGCCGATGGTGTCGATGAGGATCATGTGCTTGCCTTTCAGCTCGGCCAGCGTCGTGCGTAGATCCGCCGCGTCGCGCACGGCATGCACCGAAACGCCGAGGATGCGGCCGTAGATGCGCAACTGTTCATGCGCGCCGATGCGGTAGCCGTCGGTGGTGAGCAGTGCCACGCTTTCCGCGCCGTGGCGCACCACGCAGCGCGCCGCCAGTTTGGCGGTGGTGGTGGTCTTGCCCACGCCGGTTGGTCCGACCAGCGCAAAGATGCCGCCGCGGTCGATGATTTCTTCATCCGAGCCCAGGGTAGTGAGGCTGCGATTCAAGACGCCCTTCATCCAGTTGCGGCTTTCGACGGGCGTCGCGCCTGCGGGCAGGCTTTCCACGAGGCGACGCGCGAGCAAAGCGCTGAAGCCCGCGTCCAGCAGCTCGCTGAGGAGCAGCGTCTTTTCCGGGGCGCCGGCGCAAAGACGGCTCCAGGCAAAGCCGGTGAGTTGTTGTTCGAGCAGCGTCTTGATGGCGGCGAGTTCGCGTAGTAATTCGCCTTGCTCGGCCGGCGCATCACCACCCGGCGCGAAATTCAGGCTCGGGTAGTGCTCGGCAGGCTTGCGCTCGATGTCGCGTGCTGGCGCCGTGGCCTCACGTGCGGGAGCCTTGTTTTCGCGCGGCTTCTCGGCCACCTTGCCCGGCTGCCAGTTGCGCACCATGGGCTTGGATTCGGCAGCACGCTGCGGCGCTTGGCGGGCGCCGGCAGAGAGACTCACGGTGAAATCCTCATCGTTGTCTCGTGGGTTTGCCGCAGACGACGGAACGCTCACCGTTGCCGGCGGCTCGCGGTCGACCGGGGACTGCAAGCCGCCAATTTCGCTCGCCAACACCGCTGTCATTTCCACGCCACCTTCGACGCTGCGATTCGAGAGCACGATAGCGTCCGCGCCCAGCTCATCCTTCACACGGCGCAAGGCTTCACGCGCGGTGGGGGCAAAATATTTTTTGACACTCACTATTGCTTACCTCCAATGATCGAAGTGACTTTGATCGTGCGGCTGTCGGGTACTTCTGAATTTGAAATCACTTTAAGTTGCGGCGCGACGCGGCGCAGGAAGCGCGAGAGCAGCCAGCGCAGCCCACCCGGCACCAGGAGCACGGCCGGCAAACCAATTTCTTCCTGACGTTGCGCGGCGGCGGTTGTCTCGCGCAATAGCGTGTCGGCCAGGCCCGGCTCGATGCCGCTGCCGTCCGGCCCGACGGTCTGCACCGCTTGCAGCAGCACCCGCTCCAGCGTCGGATCGAGCGCCATGACGGAGAGCTCCACGTTGCCGGGGTAAATCTGCTGGACGATGGAGCGACCGAGGGCGACGCGTACGGCGGCGGTCAGCTCAAGCGCATCCTGGGTGCGCGGCGCATGTTCGGCGATAGTCTCGATGATGCTACGCATGTCGCGGATGGCGACGCCTTCTTCGAGCAGGTTTTGCAGCACGCGCTGAAGGATGGAGAGCGACACCTGCTTGGGCACCAAGTCTTCGACCAGCTTGGGCGCATCCTTGGCGATGTGATCGAGCAGTTGCTGGGTTTCCTGTCGGCCGAGCAAATCGGCGGCATTGCCTACAATGACCTGATTGAGATGCGTCGCCACCACCGTGCTGGCATCCACCACGGTGTAGCCGAGCGCGTGGGCCTGATCGCGATGCGAGGCCTCGATCCACACTGCCGGCAAGCCGAAGGCCGGATCGCGCGTTTGGTTGCCGACCAGCGGCCCGGCGACGCGGCCAGGGTTAATGGCGAGAAACATGCCGGGATAGGCTTCGCCGTTGCCGATATCGACACCCTTCAAGGCGATGCGATAGCCGTTGGGCTTGAGTTCCAGATTGTCGCGGATGTGCACCGGCGCGGCGAGAAAGCCCACCTCTTGAGCGAATTTTTTGCGCAAGCCGCGGATGCGCTTCAATAGCTCGCCATCCTGGCCGCGATCCACCAGCGGGATCAAGCGATAGCCGACCTCCAGACCCAACACATCCACCGGCGCAACATCGGCCCAGGAGGCCTCTTGCGATTCCAGCGGCGACACAACGGGGGCGGGCGCTGCAGCGGGTGGTGCAGCGATCAAGCGTTTGTTGGTGTAGAAACCGATGGCGCCGATCCCGGCCGCTAACAACAAAAAGGCGAAATGCGGCATGCCGGGAATCATGCCGAGCATGCCCAGTATGCCGGCGGTGAGGAACATCACGCGCGGATTGGAGAAGAGCTGGCTGACGAATTGCTGGCCGATGTCTTCGTTGGTGGACACGCGGCTCACCACCAGGCCGGCAGCGGTGGAAATAATCAGCGCGGGAATCTGCGCCACCAGGCCATCACCAATGGTCAGCAGCGTGTAGTTCTGCGCCGCCTGCGCCAGCGGAAGATCATGTTGCAACACGCCGACGATCAGGCCGCCGATGATGTTGATGAAAAGAATCAGGATGCCGGCCACCGCATCACCGCGCACGAATTTCGAGGCGCCGTCCATGGAACCGAAGAAGTCGGCCTCCTGGGAGATTTCAGTGCGGCGCTTGCGCGCATCTTCTTCGCCGATCAGCCCAGCACTCAAATCCGCGTCGATGGCCATTTGCTTGCCCGGCATGGCATCCAAGGTAAAGCGTGCCGACACTTCGGCGATGCGACCGGCGCCCTTGGTGATCACCACAAAGTTGATCACCACCAGGATGATGAACACCACCAGACCGACGGCGTAGTTGCCGCCAACGAGAAAATTGCCGAAGGCCTCGATCACCTTGCCCGCCGCGTCCGGCCCGGTATGGCCTTCCATCAGCACCACGCGCGTGGAAGCGACGTTGAGCGAAAGACGCAGCAAAGTGGTAACCAGCAGCACCGTCGGGAAAATGGAGAATTCCAGCGCCTTCATGGTGTACATAGCCACCAGCAGCACCATCACCGAAAGCGCGATGTTGAAGGTGAACAAAAGATCGAGCAGCACCGTCGGCAGCGGCAGCACCATCATGGAAAGAATCATGATGATGAGCATCGGCGCCGCCATCTGGCGCAGATTGCCGACGTTGAAAAAGCCCTTCGCGCTGAGTTCGCCGTTCATAGCTTTAGAGATAGTTTCGGGTTGCGGGTTTCGGGTTTCGGGTTAAAGAGCGCGCGTTGGGGTTGGCGCTTCGCATCGGTTCGGTTCTGCGCGCGACCGCCGCACAGTGACGGTGCCAACTCGAAACCCGCAACTCGAATGCCGCAACTCACAGCACCCCCGGATCGAGTTCGGGCGGCACCGGCAATGCTTCCGGCGCCACCGGGGCATGGCCGCCGTTGGCGGCGTAGTGATTGAGTTGGTACACATAGGCCATCACCTCGGCCACGGCGCGATATAGCGTCGGCGGGATCAGGTCGTTAAGCTCGGTGTGGCGGAACAACGCACGCGCCAAGGGCGGCGCTTCGAGCAGCGGCACGCCATGGGCCTGCGCGATCTCGCGAATTTTTTGGGCGATCAAGCCACTGCCTTTGGCCACCACGCGGGGAGCGGGATGCTTTTCGTCGTATTGCAGCGCCACGGCGTAATGAGTCGGGTTGGTCACCACCACCTGCGCCTTGGGCACCGCCGACATCATGCGTTGCCTGGCCCGCTCGCGTTGCATGGTGCGGATGCGACCCTTCACCTGCGGATCGCCTTCCATTTCCTTGAATTCCTGCTTGGTCTCTTCCTTGGTCATGCGCAGGCGGCTGTAGTATTGCCAGAGCTGGTAAGGCACGTCGATCGCGGCGATGAGCGCCAATGAACTGACTATCACCAGCGTGCTGAACAACAGCACATGGCCTATGGACTGCAAGCCCACATCGATAGGCTGGCCGATGAGCGAGAACACCGCTTCCTGCTGGTGCAGCATCACCCAAACAGAGACGCTGCCAACCAGCAGCGACTTCAGCACGGCCTTGACCAGCTCGGCCACACTGTTGGCCGAAAACATACGTCCCAAGCCCTTGAGCGGGCTCATGCGCGTGAAGTCCGGCGAAAATGCCTTGGTGGAAAAGTTGAAGCCGCCCAATAGAAAAGGCGTCGCAATCGCGGCGCCGATCAGGACGAGAAACAGCGGCCCCAGCGCCACCAGGGCGTCGCCCGTCATGCTCAAAAACAGATGCGGCAACGCCTCGGTGTCGAATGCGGCATTGCGATCCACCGTCAACCCGCGTCGCACGATGCCCGCGATGCTGCCCGCCAGCCCGGAACCCATGGTCCACAAAGCGGCCGTCCCCGCCATCAGAACGAGAAAGGAGGACAGCTCCCGCGAATGCGGTATCTGTCCTTCTTGACGCGCCTGTTCCAGCCGTCGGCCGGATGCGGGTTCTGTACGTTCTAGATCGGAATCTTCAGCCACTTGCCACCTCTTTTGACGTGGGCAAGTATTGCCGCTAGAGGCATTCGATGGCGGGGAGAAAAGAACGGGGTTAACCCGTTTATTCGGGTATTGGCGGCGGACTCAAGCCTGGCACCAGATTCTGTTGACCAGCAAAAACGGCGAAATATGGAGCGGCCAGGCGGATTGACAGCCGATTTCCTTTAAGTCCGACAGGCTCCTAGTATTACTGTGTCATAAATTGAGTTTTTCACCGATCCAGTTGCAGTGAGGACAGTGGCCCAGGCTTCTTGCGAGTGCGACGCTTAAGCGCAGACGCAGTGTTGTGATTGAGTCTGCCACGTGGCGCTGGGCGCGATGGACTGCCCCGAGGGACGTGATCGTTGGATACGGCAGGGACTTGGCGGTGAACGAAGTTTTTTTTACTGCTGGCAGTGCTGCCAGTCTTGAGTCGTTGCGCCATCAGGAAT